>JBFIPZ010000001.1:0-66244 GCA_041609855.1 Nitrosopumilaceae archaeon
ATTCCTGCTTTTGGAACGGCCCAGGTATCAGTTACCTTCAAAATTGTAACATCTCCAACTGCATAAACATTTTCGTATGGAGTTTTACAGTCTCTGTCTATAGGGATAAAATTATCTTGCTGGGCTAATCCTGACTCATAAATTACATTAGGTGCAACATGAGGGGGGATTGCAAGAAGTAGGTCAAATTCAGCTTCACCCTCTTGAAAAATTAGTTTGTTTGATTCTACAGATTTAATTTTGCAAGAATTATGAAAGATTATTTTTTCAGAGTTTATCAAATCTAGAATTTTTTTGCTTATTTCAGGACCTGCAGCAGGTAAGGTAATAGGTGCTGGGCTAAAACAGTGAATTTTTACAGAGTCTCTAATCCCTTTCTCGCGTAGCATAGAATCTATGATTAAAGATGCCTCGAATGGAGCTGGAGGACACTTGTAAGGCATTCCCATTATGGCTATGGCAATATTCCCAGATTTCAATTCCATTATCTTATCATGAATTTTTTCAGATTCACGATAGTCATAAAGATTCATTCCGTTTTCTACTAATCCTGGAATTTTCTGCGGGGCCAAGACAGCTCCCATGGCAATGATTAAAAAGTCATATGAAATGTTTTGTGTTGTAGTTTTTACCTGTTGGGTTTCTAGATCAATCTTAAGAACTTCATCATTAAGAAATTCAATATCCTTTTTAGCTAAACCAGATAACAAGCCTGTTGAATTCTCAAAAGTCCGTGTACCCTTTATGATCCAAAGTTTAGCAAAACCAACCATAAACCAGTTTTTTTTGTCGACTACTGTAATTTTTGCTTGTGAAGAAGAAAGAGATTTTCTTATTTCATTTGCTGCCGAAAGTCCCCCAAAACCACCACCTAAAATTAGGATATGAGGGGGGTTTTCAGTCAATTTATCGTTCTTGGCTAGTTGGCCTAATCAAAATCTCGTTAACATTTACGTGACTGGGCGATTCAACAGCATAAAGGATTGCCTTTGCAATATCATCTGCTTGTAAGGCTTCCATTTTCTTGGCACCTTCAACAAATCCCTGAAGAGATTCATCAGTAATGGTATTTGTCAATTCAGTTGCTACCACTCCTGGTTCTATACAAGTTACTCTGATATTTTTTCTAACGCTTAATTCTTCTCTCAGTCCCTCACTAAAAGCGGTGATTGCATGTTTTGTTGCACAATAAACACTTCCAGCCGGGAAAACTACCCTTCCTGCTACTGAGGAAATATTTACAATATGACCTGATTGTTTTTGGAGCATATGACCAACAACAGCACCAGTACAGTATAAAACTCCTTTAATGTTTACATCAATCATTTGGTTCCATTCATCAATCTTCAAATTTTTAATAAAACTAAGTGGCATCAACCCTGCATTGTTTACTAGAATATCTACAGAACCCCATTTTTCTAAGACATTTTTAACAAAGGAATTACATTCTTCGTTTTTTGTAACGTCTAGTTTTTGAGAATATACTTGGCCATTGTTTTCTTCTTTAATTTTATTTTCAAGATCTGCAAGTCTATCTGTTCTTCTTGCGCCTATGGCAACTTTAGCACCAGCTTTTGAAAGAGCCAGTGCAGTGGCGTAGCCTATACCACTACTTGCTCCAGTAATTATTGCCACTTTATCTTTAATCATTAAAATTCACTTATCATCCTTGAATGAGTAAGGCGTAAAAATGTTTTTGTAAATTTTACACAAAAATGCGATAAAACTAACAGGTTTATTAGAATTAAATTATTTAGATAAATTATGAAGCCCGAAAATTGTGCGTATTGTGGAGATATGACTGATATGCCCTTTCATTGTAGTTATTGTAAGGATCCATTTTGTTCAGAGCATAGACTTCCTGAAGAGCACAGATGTGTCAAACTTACTTTAATTCGAGCAAAAAAATTTGGAGAAAAAAAAGTAATAAGAGATGGTAATGTTGGTAGGCAAAATCCTTTCAAAAAATTTTTTAGAAAGTTTAAGGGTTGAATAATTTTAGTATGGACTTTTATCAGGAGAAATTTTTGCACGTTTTCCTTGGTAAATTAGGGCAATAGCTAAGGCAAACATTACTAGTGCAGTTAATGGAAAGTTCTGTGGAGCAGGTAAGATAAACCAGTAATAGATTCCAAATCCAATTGAAACAAGTGCTTGTATCCAGAGTTTAATCCATTTGGGGGCCTTTACAATTCTGCTTATTCCCTCAACAATGAAAATTCCAATTACTGGGTATATTGTGTAGAATAGAAAATCAATTACATCTACACCTGTATGGGACATATTGTGAAAATATCTAAAAGCGTAATTTCTATCTAATCTTCCCAATGAATTTTGGTTGCCACCTTTTGTGTGACTAAGGCTTGAGCGTTCTCAAATGGAATAGTTGCAATATCTTCTGCCTTGAAAGGACCATACTTTTCCAAATCAACGCCTACAATTTCATCAACTTCTTTAAGAAATCTCAGAACCACAGTCTTGGTTTTATGTTTTTGAGAAATGGATTCTAAAAATTTTGATTTTCCATTGATTGTTGCCGAAAGGATCATTTCAATTCTTTCTCTTTTTTGTTCTTCCACATCAAGGATAAATTTTTCCTCGTCTAATAGATTCGAAAAATCAGCAAGATCTTGTTTGATTGTTTTTTCAAGTCTAAGGCGAAGTAAAATGGAAGTTAATTCTGAGGCCATATCAACTAGGTTTTGTTTGATTTTACTTTCAATTCCATCAAACTCTTGCTTTTTCAAATTTCCAATAAATTCCGAAACATTTCTATAAAAATTCGTATCAATTTCCTGGATTGAATCACTTTCTGTTTCTCTTAGAACAATTCCATGCAATGAGTTGATATCGATTTCATTTAACTCAGACATTTCTTACCTAATCCTTAAATGATGGATGTATTTGTGTTAGCTTGAAGTCTAAAATTGCCATATAAAGTGAGTCATGGAAAGGCCCTTCAGGTAACTTACTCACCTGATGAAGTTTTTGCTAGAATTCAACATGAAGATATTCAATTTATCGACCTTCAGTTTACTGGACTAACAGGCCGCTTTCACCACACAACTATCTCAGCAAATACTTTTACCCCCGATCAAATGAGAGATGGACTACCAAAATTAGATGGGTCATCAATTATTGGTTTTACAAGTATCGATGATTCTGATCTTTTGTTAAAGCCTGATCCGAGTACTTTTGCAATAATTCCATGGATGACAGAAAATAAAACTGCACGATTATTGTGCGATGTTTATTGGGGTGGAAATAGAGGAAGGCTTTCGAGAGATCCTAGAGGAATTTCCCAAAAAGCAGAAGAATATATCAAATCCCAAGGATTTGATTATAGTGCTTGGGGTCCTGAGGTAGAATTTTTTGTGTTTGATAAAATTCATTGGGATGTTCTTACTCCTTACAAGGGACAGTCCTATTCCATTGAATCCAAAGAAGCGCCTTGGAGCCAAGAAGGAAGTGGTTATCCTATGGGTCTGCAAGAAGGATATTATCCCAGTACGCCTTCAGATACTCTTACTCCTTTTAGAAATGAATGTGTAAATATTTTAAATACACATTTTGGAATTTTATGTGACAATCATCATCATGAAGTAGCAACGGCCGGACAATGTGAAATTGATATTAAATATGATTATATGACAAATGCAGCCGATGCTGCACAGACTTACAAATATGTAATACGAAACATTGCTGCAAAATATGGAAAGGTAGCCACAATGATGCCAAAACCTATTGCAATGGATTCTGGTTCTGGGATGCATGTTAATGTAAGCGTGTGGAAAGGGAAAGAAAATGTATTTTATGATTCCACTGATGGTGATGAGTTAAGCCAAACAGCTAGATATTTCTGTGGTGGAATTATTAATCACGCAAAAGCATTATCAGCAATTTGTAACCCAACTACAAATTCGTATCATAGGTTGGTTCCAGGTTATGAAGCTCCGGCCTATATTGCTTGGAGTGCAGGAAATAGATCAGCTATTGTTAGGGTTCCAAAACATCTTACTGGGAAAAATTATTCTCATCTGAAACGACTTGAATTTAGAGCACCTGATCCTTCATCTAATCCATATCTTGTGTTTGCTGCAGTAACCGCAGCTGGGATGGATGGAATAAAGAAAAAAACTGATCCAGGTGAACAAATACTAGATGATATCTTCAAAATGACAAAATCAGATAGAAAAAAGAGGGGAATAGGTGTCTTGCCAAAAAGTCTAGGGGAGGCATTAGATGAATTAGAAAGTGATAGAAAGTTCCTAAATCCAATTTTTACAAATGACGTTATCGATAAAATTATAGAGTTAGAAAGAAGGGATCAGAGAGAAATTGCCATTCGGCCCCATCCGCATGAATTTTATTTATATTTTGACGTTTAGGCTTTAAACTCGGCCAGTTATTTGAAAGATTAATGAGAGTGAAACTGCAATAAGAACAAACCCACCGCCAAAATAAATTTCTCGTCTTTTATCTGAAGTTGTAGATTTATACAATAAAATTCCTCCTCCAAGACCAACAAACAATACTATAACTCCAAAAATAACAATAACAAATGAACCATCTGTAATCAGAGGGTTGAAAAATCCTGCAAGCAAGGCAAAAAATACAGCAAGATAAAAGTATTTGAAAGCAGAACGTGTTTTTAATATACTTTTACTCAATGCAATTTTGAAATCTAATTATCAATTAAACTTTTAAAAAAAATCAAATGGAGAATTCTACATCATGCCGGGCATTCCGCCCATTCCAGGCATGCCACCCATGCCGGGCATTCCTCCCATGCCGCCCATTCCGCCCATATCAGGCATTCCGCCTTCACCTCCTGGAGGAGGTCCAGCAGATTTTTGGGTTGCAATTACATCATCAATTCTAAGAATCATACATGCTACCTCTGCAGCTGCAGAAACAATTTGGAGTTTTACTGCCAAAGGTTCAATAATATCACTAGATTTCATGTTTGCAATTTTTGCTTTCATGACATCAATTCCAGTCCATTTTTCTCCTTTCATCTGTTTAGAACGCAAAACAGTCAATGTGTCTATTGGATCCATTCCAGCATTCTCTGAAAGAGTTAATGGAATCGTTTCCAAGGCGTCTGCGAATTTTTCTGCTGCTAATTGTTCTCTTCCTTCTAGAGTTTTTGCCCAGCTTCTTAATTTGGTTGCAGTATAGGTTTCTGGTGCACCTCCACCTGCTACAATTAAGGGATTTTCGATTACATCTTTAACGACCATTAATGAATCATGAACTGAGCGCTCAACTTCATCCACTACTCTTTGAGACCCACCGCGAAGAAGAAGTGTCACAGATTTTGGATGTTTACATCCCTCAATGAAGACCCATTTATCTTCCTCAATTTTTCTCTCTTCAACTAGCTCAGCACTTCCAAGATCTTTTTCAAATAAATCATCAAGATTTGTTACAATTCTAGCTGCTGTAGCTCTTCCAAGTTTAGTAAGATCACTTTCCTTAATTCTCCTTACTGCAATAATTCCTGCCTTTGCAAGATAATGTTGGGCCATGTCATCAATTCCTTTTTGGCACAAGACCACATTAGCTCCCGAACCAATTACTTTGTCAACCATGGTCTTCAGCATTCGATTTTCTTCATCTAAGAAGGACTTCATTTGTTGTGGATTTGAAATATTAATTTTAGCATCTGTCTCAGTTTTATTAATTTCAAGGGCTGTATTAATTAGGGCAATTTTTGCATCAGTAATTTTTTTTGGCATTCCACCATGAACGATTTCTTTATCGAGAACGATCCCTTGAATAATGGAAGAATCCTTAATTGAGCCTCCTGCCTTTTTTTCTACTTTAATATCATCAATATCAATTTGGTAATTTTCTCCTTCCCTTTCGGCAACAGAAAGAACAGATTTTACAACAATATCTGCAAGCTGATCTGAATCTTTTCTTACCAATTTAGTTTGCATTGCTGTTTTTGCAATTTTATTAAGAATTGATTTGTCATTTGCAGTTACTGATTCTGCGATGTCTTTTAGGTATTGTTTTGCTTTTTTTGCTGCTTTTCTATATCCGTCCACAATTATTGTTGGATGAACGTCTTGGTCAAGTAACGATTCAGCTTGTTCCAAAAGAGCACCAGCTAAAACTACAACCGAAGTAGTTCCATCCCCAACTTCATTATCAGTAGTTTTTGAAATTTCTACGAGCATTTTTGCTGCGGGGTGTTGAACATCAATTTCCTTTAGAATTGTTGCCCCATCATTAGTAATCGTAACGTCTCCAAGTGAATCAACTAACATCTTATCCATACCTCTGGGTCCAAGGCTAGAATGAACAATTTCCGCAATAATTTTTGATGCGGCTATGTTATTTTTTTGAGCGTCTCTTCCTTTAGTTTCAGATCCACCCTCTTTTAACAATACTACTGGCATAGTTCCTTTGGAAGTTGCTTGCATACCCATAGAAAGAAAAACTTCTGATTCCCCTTTTATACCTTGCAGATAATTGATTATTTTTGAGATCTAGAATCGGTGTTTTTAAATTGGGAAAATTAATTCGCAGGTCATGGCAAAATCTCCTTACAAAGAATCTTATGATAAAATTTTCTCAAAATTAAAGGAACATCACAAGTGGTTTGAAAATTCTATTCCATTAATTGCCAGTGAAAATGTCCCTAGTCCTGCAGTTCGTGAAGCAATTATTTCAGATTTTGGTAATAGATATGCAGAGGGCTGGCCCGGGGAGAGAGTCTATGCAGGTTGTGTCTACATAGATGATGTAGAGTTTGAATGCATGAAACTTGCAAAAAAACTGTATAAGGCTAAATTTGCAGATGTAAGACCAATTTCAGGAGTAGTTGCTAATCTAGCCATATATTCAGCTTTTTCGGATCCAGGGGATATTATGTTAGCTCCTTCTATTCCAGCTGGGGGTCACATCTCCCATGGAAAAAAAGAGCATTCTGGAACTGCGGGGTTGGTTCATGGTTTAGAAATTGAATTTTATCCATTTAATGCCGAAGAGATGACTATTGATGTAGATAAGACAAAAGAAAAAATCAAAGAATTAGAGAAAAACGGTCGGCTTCCAAAAATAGCAATGTTTGGGGGATCCTTGTTTTTGTTTCCACATCCAGTAAAGGAACTTGCGGAATTTTTGAAAAGTTATAATATTCATATTAATTACGATGCAGCGCATGTTGCAGGCTTGATTGCTGGAGGTAAATTCCAAGATCCATTACGAGAAGGAGCAGATACAATGACTATGAGTACGCATAAAACTTTGTTTGGTCCTCAAGGTGGACTTGTATTAGGTTCTACAGAACATGAAGAGAAGATCAAAAAGGCAATGTTCCCTGGCCTGACAAGTAGTCATCACATTCATCATATGGCAGGAAAAGCAATAGCCTTCGCCGAAGCACTAGAATTTGGAAAGGATTATGCAAGTCAAATAATTAAAAATGCAAAAGCATTAGGTGAGGCATTAAGTAATTTCGGTTTCAAAGTTTTAGGTGAAAGTAAAGGATTTACTCAATCTCATCAAATTGCAGTAAATGTTCTTGATTATTCAGATGGGGGTAAAGTTGAGGCGGAGTTAGAAAAGGCTAACATAATAGTAAATAGGCAATTAATTCCAGGAGACATTAAAGCAGGTCGGAATTATTTTCATCCAGGTGGAATTAGGTTAGGAGTAGCTGAGATAACAAGAATTGGAATGAAACAAGAGGAGATGAAGGAAATCGCATTCTTTATCAAAGAAATTGTAATAGGAAAAAAAGATCCTAAGAAAATACTACCAAAGATTAAAGCATTCAGAAGGGATTATCAAAAGGTTCAATATTGTTTTGATAAAAAATTAGGAGCATATGAATACGTCAAATTAAGATAGAAAAATTAAGACGCATAATCCGTAAGTAGGGACTGATCTCCTTTATTCTTTCCAAAAACTAGGTCAATTTCATCAGATAACGCATGAATTCGTCCTTTCTGATATTGGCCAACATCGTAATTATCTACCAATCTTTTTGCAAGTTTTAGATATTTTTCTACAGATCCCCGAGTTATAGTTTGAATTAGTTTGTGACCACAAACACAGTTTTGAATTAAAGGAATACGGCGGTAAGTTTTTCCACATGCTGTGCATCGGAAACTTTGCCTTGCGTATGCACGAAGATTTCCCATAATATCTGGAACTAGATGAGTAGAGATTACATTTGAAACAATTTCTGATGTATCCACTGCATCAATCATATCGGCATTTCGGATTTGCATATCAAGTTTATCCAACATGGAACCCAGTGTGGAATATGCGCTTCGTGATTTTGAGGTAGTAAGAGAGGAGGTAGTGTGAGTAAAATAATAATCATAAAATTGTCTTTCAGTCTCTAGTCTGGATTCTATAATTTCAATTGAGTTCACTGTTGAAGCCGGGTTTTGCTGAAGAGTTGATTTAAAAAATTCTAGAGGAAATGATTTGGTAACTTCCAAGTTGTGAGCCTGTGGTTGGGATTCATGTGGTAAAACCACGGGTTGTATAAGTAATGGAGCATCCATTAAACCCCCAATCCTATCTGAAAGAAATTGTCTTGAAAAATTTAGAAGGCTATCCATTAGTAGCATTATCGAGTCTGCGTCTCCATCAGCATCTCTTCGTTTTGCTGAATGCCAGTTTGGAGTTGCAAAACAAACATGTGTCTCCGTAAAACCTATGACTCTTCCCACAATCCCTACAGATGTGTGAGGAGCTAATCCGATTATTAAATGCCCAATCAACTCTTCAGTTTTTTTTACATTGTAAAAAGGGTGATTACCATAGAATTTTTCCATTAGAGAATCAATGTATTTACAGGTTGAAACTAGATACCTTCCACTTTCATAAGGAATTATAACATCTTGCATTCGGATTTCTATAATCTGTTCGGGGTTTGTTATTGGCTTTCCATCAATATCATTGGTGTACCCCAATTCTTTGAGTTTTTCAATACTTGTTCCAATCCATGCAGGTTTGAATTGAGTTATGGGTGAATTCGTAGCATCAAACCTAATAGTGCCGTCTTTGAAGGTAGTTAGGTCATAATGTTGTCTAACCAGTCCCTTCTCAATAGGTTCGGCAATTCTATCTTGGTTTATTAGCTCTTTTACACCCTTCAAAGGTTCTTGTGCTCGGAAACCCATTTTTTCTTGTGCTCTAAGCAATTTTTCCTTTAAGGGAAATGCTTTGTAGGAGTGAGAAGAGGTTTTCCTTTTACATTTTTCACAATAGGTCGAATCTAGAATTTCTCTACAATTTGAGCATTGGTATGTTATGGATGTTTTTATGCCACATTTTGAGCATTTTATTCCAATGGAAGGTTCGCCACAATTATTACATTGACGATTAAAAATATTTGTAAAGAAATTATCATATCTTGAAGCCTTTAGAAGATCTCTTGTGGGTCCTCCTTTATCACTAATAGGAAATAAAACATGAGTTGGTGGTTTCATTTGCCTGGCTGCTGCCTTTTCTGGCCTTCCTATTCTAACCCCAATTGATGTAGAAGACTTGTTTCGTATTGGAATTCCAGAAGATTTTGAAATTATTTTTGGAACAGATGAATCGTTAATAATCAATGGATTTCGATAGAGTAAATTATAGAAAATTTTTGCTTCATTTTTTTCAAGAACAAGAGAGTCTTTTTGTAGATGTGGTACCCCTAATTTTTCAAGAATTTTTTTAACATTTAATGAAAATTCTATAGAGTCTTCATTGACTTTTTTAGGATGTAAAATTTGGGATAGTTCTAAGGGAGAAATTTGATCCCAAAAATAAAGAAATTTAGGATATAATGGGATTTGAAAATCTAATGAAATTTTTAGGGCTTCATCTAAATTAGGTTTTCTTGTTATAAATTGACTCAAAAATTTATCATTAGGCTCATATTTTTCTAATTTTTCTTTTAATTCGGAAATCCAATATTCCTCAACATATCCTGTTGGTACTAACTGAGCATTATTTTCCAAGAAATCTCCAAATGAAATTAGAATATCTCCCAGATGTAGAATTTTTTTAATTTCCTTTTTAATTTCAATTCCATGTAAAACATCCTTAATTTTTACCACGTTTCCATTCTTTAGACAAACGATTGGGGTTTCGATTGAATCAACAAATGCCACTGTGGCCCCTTTTCCAGGAATATCTATTTTGATTTGAGTTCCAACTGCAATAGTATGGTCTAAAATTTCTGCGACTACGGGATGAATTCCTACAGCAGCAAAGCCTGTATTACAAGCACGGCCATATCTTAACCTAAACCCTCCCAATTTATTAGGCATAGATAAAACCGAACGGCCTGTAATTACCTCACGCATCCTTTTGGCAGATGCATCTTCTTGTTTGTCTCCTGTCTGGATGGCTCCTTTAAGATCAGCAAGCCACTCCCAACCATCAAGATTATAGAGTTCAATTCTTTGGAGGAGTTTTTTTGCCCTCCCAATCAATCCATCATTTAAAACCCTTAAAGCTCCACCTCTAACTCTATCTGTTTTGATTCTTGTCATTCCTTTATGATTGACAACTTCATATGGGTCGGTATCCACACCATCAAGTTCTACTGGAAGGTTTGAGATCACTCGAATAATATCCTCATCTAAAATATGAAATTGAAAGTTTCCAGCCTCTCTTTCATAGATTCGTAGTTCTTCAACGAATCGTCCAGTTTCATCATCAAAAGAATCAGCTTGGAATTTTGAAAGCCCAACTGCTTTGCGTACGTGATCTGCAATTAACATTGTAACTGCAGATTCCGTTCCACCAGCAGATCTCATAGGTCCCGCAATTGATACTGAGAGGTATTCTGTTCCATCTTTGTTTTTCTTTATTTTTACTTCACTTATTCCCTGAAGTGGAGCAATTGTCACACCTTCTGTAACTATAGCCAATCCCACCCTAACTGCTAAATCTAGTTTTTCCTCCAAAGGGGCATTAGAGATAGAATACTTTCCTAAGGCTATTTCTTTTGAGATAATCAATGCAGAAAGCTCTTTTCCATTAATTTTTAGTAATTCTCGTAATGGTTCAGAAATATCAATTTCATGCATTTTAGCAACCCTATCGGCTAGGTCAAATGCGATTTTAGGCTCAATGATTCCAGAGGAATCAACCAGACTTGATTTGGCTTTTGCTGCACTCTCAAAAATTTGAAAGGTTTGATTAGAAAGATCGGAATAGTAATTTCTGTAATAGTTGGGCATTTTTATTTCTCGTAAACGAGAAACGGCTTTATTTTCGGACATTATTTTATCTTATTATTTGGTTTTTTGAATTGTTTTAGCAATTTCTGATAGTTTTTTAATACTTCCTCCTTTCTCTAGAAAAGTACCAATTACCAATGCATCGGCTCCTGCTTTGACTAAATCTTTGGCGGTTTTGGTATTTTTAATTCCACCCCCAACAATCAGGAATCCATTAAATGCTGCTCTAACAGTTTTTATCATTTCAGGAGTCACAGTTGATTTAGCCCCAGAGCCGGCTTCTAAATAGACAAATCTCATTCCCAGAAATTGAGCTGCAAGAGCGTAGGCTGCTGCGATCTTAGGTTTTTCAAACGGAATTCCACGTGCGGAGCCTATAAACCAAGCAGAGGTTCCTTCACCTATTACCAGATAGGCAGTAGGAAGGGGTTCTAACCCAAATTTTAGGACGTTAGGTGCCCCAAGGGCTTGTGCTTGTGTAATAAAATATGGGTTTTCAGAATTCATTAAGGAACTAAATAGAATTGCATCAGCCTCTGGAACAACTCCGGTAATATTTCCTGGAAATAGGATAATGGGGATTTTAATTCCTTTTTTAATGCCTTTGACTACCTTAGCCATTTCAATTTGGTCTAAAGCAGATGATCCACCAACAAGAATTGCTGAGGCTCCAATTTTTTCTGCGTTCTTTGCCAATTTTTTTGAGGATTCTAAATTGGAAACTTCAGAATCTATTAACACAAATAATAATGCATTTTTCTGTTTTAATTCAGATTTTAAAAATAATTCTACTTTATTTCCAGCCATGAAATGAGTTTGTGGTTGATACTTTAAAGTTTAATTGGAATGGCAGTATACATATCTGTATAGCTATGTCGGAGTCTAACTATTCCAATTTTAACAATATTATTAGAAAAATTATCAAAAAATCATTATTTACAGAGCGACAAATTGAAATTATTTTAAATCAGAAAGATCTTCTTGAAACCAAATTTACTATATCAAAAGGTGCCTATTATAGGCAAGTTAGTCAATCAAGAGAGAAGTTAATCTCTTTATTTTATTCAATAATTATTTTACGTGGTCTAGGCATAATTTTGCCTGATGATATTGATGTGATTTCAAAACTTTCCGAACAGATTAATGTGATAATGGATAGTGATGTTTTTCCTGAAAGAGAAGATGATGTGATAAATGTTATTGATAGGGTAATACGTCAGACATGTAATTTGTGATTTTACTATGAAGTGTGGAGTTTGGGTGATGTATTGATTGTGATAAATTATGTGAGTATGTTAATCTAAGATGTGAAATAATGTTGGTCAATCACAATAAATCACAAATTAAGAATCGTTTATGTGATGTTAATAGAAATTCCAGATCCTGATGTAATTGCAAGTGTGATTGTGGCTTTTTTGGTAGGTTTGGGGGGTCTTTTTGTATATTACAAGTTACGTCCGATGATTAAATCAAAGGAAGCAATAGACCCATCACAAACAGAACGATTAGAGTATTACGAACGGCAATTAATTGATATGAAAATACGTTTGGATTCATTAGAAATGCAAGGAATAGAGGCAAAAGTTGAAGATCCTAACCTAGAATTGAAACAATTCTTAGAAAAACTTGCAAAAAATGAGGTAAAGGAAAACCCTACTAAAAACACAATTCAAACCAAATCTAAAGCTGAGGAGCCTCAAATTTCGTCTCGTATGCCTAATTTGGACCACAACAATGCAACAGATTATGTGTTGCATCTAATCACAAACAAAGCCATGACATCACGTGACATACAAATCACATTAAAAAGAAGTAGAGAGCATACATCAAGGTTAATGAAAAAATTATTTGATGATGGATATGTTAAAAGAAACACCGATTCTAAACCATATACCTACTCAATTTCGGAAAAGGGAAAAGAGAAAATAGGTAATATTGAGTCTAGTCCAACTGTTGTTTAATCCATTTTGATTTTTTCTATTATGAAATTTAAGTGGTAAAACTTGTAATTGGTGGTTATTTATTAATAATTATAAATTATATATATTATTATTATATAATAATTATATGTCAATACAAGAAAATGAGGTCCTTGTAAAAATAACCTCCGCAGGGACAATTTCTATACCAAAACAATTCAGAAAGTATATGGATATCCAAAAGGGAGAATATGTTAAGTTGATTTTGGGAAAAGATCGATTAATTGTGCGTAAAATAACAATAAGTTAGGTTTGTTTTTGACTTAGTTTTATGGTGTGATAGGTCCATTCACGACCTGTTCTTACCCTATCAATTTTTCCTTTTGTAGAAAATCTGGACAAATATGTGGAAATAATACTTAGTTTTACCGGCTCATCATATTCATCTTCATATTTTTCCAATATATTCGTCGAGGTAAACTTGCCTATTGGGAAAAATTTATCTATAATATTCCAAATTTTGGCTCCAACAGAGTCCATATTGGTAATCCCTTGGTCCTCTTCAATATTCATAAGATCCATCATTTCAAATATTTTAAGGACCTTTTCTCTGGTTACATTTCCCTCTAATTTTATATCATAACGAGCTCCTTCCGAATCTTCCATACCAATACGAATGTGCTTTTTTGCCATTTTAGATCTTTGAGGATCGATTGTTAACAGTTCAATAGATCCCAGAAGTTTTGTTAACTAGTTGGTTTGTTAACTTTGACTGCCTAACCCATGCCTAGAATGGTTTTTGTTATTAACAACTATTCCTAAATTAATAAAATAAAAGGCCTTATTTCATGCCTGGAGTGGAAATAAAGGGGTAAAATTCGAATGTTCACAGTGTTAACGTCTATCTTAACGCCTGGAATGGAAATAAAGGGGTAAAATTACGGTTTTGGGTGGCTATTTAACATCAAATTAACATTATGTTAACCTAGGCACGATTTTCACCCACACACCAATATTTCCACTCCTCTTTTTCTTTAAATTTTTTTATTGGGAAAATCTAACTAAAAATAATTAATTACAAACTAAACTAGAGTTACTATTCTATTCTTTACTCTTCAAATTAAGATATGATCATATTGTTAACTAGTAGAAACAAAGGTGTGTGAGTATGTCAGACCCAATTGATAGAATGTTAGATGCAGCAGAGTCTGGAAAATCTATAATAAAAAACAGAGATATTCTTCATTTTACCTTTATACCTGAAATTATCCAACATAGAGATTCTGAACAGGAACAAGTAACCCAATCACTTCTCCCTATTCTTAAAAAATCCAGACCATCAAATCTATTGGTTTATGGTAAACCGGGAACTGGAAAAACCCTTGTGGTAAAAAAAGTAGTATCAAAAATTCAAGAAAGAGTTAGAAAGTCGAATTTTCCAATAAAATTAATTTATACAAACTCTAAAGAGGAGACAACTCTATATGGTTTGTTAGTAAGTTTTGGAAGGCAATTAGAATTATCAGAGAAGGAATTACCCACAACTGGACTTGCAATTAGTGAAGTCTTTAAACGAATTTTAAATAATATAGATGAGAAAAAAATTAATGTTATTTTTGTAATTGATGAAATTGACTATCTTGCACAACTAGCCTCCAAAACAGGTAAGGATATTTTATACCAACTAACTCGAGCCAATGAGAGGTTAAAACAAGGCTCTTTAACCCTAGTTGGCATCTCTAATGATTTAACTTTTAAAGAAAAACTTGACCCTAGAGTAATTAGCAGTTTAGGGGAAGAAGAAATTGTTTTTACTAATTATAATGTAGAACAAATAAAAAAAATTCTTAAGGAAAGAATAGACCATGCTTTTATTATAAATTCAGTTCAAGAACCTGCACTAAATCTATGTGCAGCCTTAGCCGGGGGTGAGCATGGAGATGCACGAAGAGCAATTGATTTGATTCGTGTTGCAGGAGAAATTGCTGAAAGAAAACAATCAGAAAAAGTCACTGAAGAACATGTTAGAGAGGCCTCTTTAAAAATAGAAGAAAATAAAGAAGAAACATCACTCAAATCTTATCCTCTTCATGAGAAATTATTAATTTTAGCTATATTGAAGGCAGGAGGTTCATCCACCGGAGAAATTTACGCTTCATACAAAGCATTATGTAAAGTCGTAGGACGGCAGGAACTAACCCAACGAAGGATAACACAAATGTTGAGTGAAATTGAATTATCTGGAATTATTAGTGGTCGGCTTATTCATCAAGGGATTCATGGAAGAACAAAAAAATACAAACTTACAATTTCTCCAGAAATGGTAAAAAAGACCTTCAAAGATGATCTAACTTTACAAGATATTGTCTAATTTTGAATTATAATTTTGGTGTAACACTTGAAATGTTTTTAAATTTACCATTAAGGCAATTCCAGGATTTGGGGTCATCCCAACACTAGCTTGAAAAGGAGTTTGATTTTGCCAAGATCCTGAGTTAACCAAAAGAATACCTTTGTACATATCTAATTGTGCTCTATGAACGTGGCCAACATGAAAGATATCTGGTATTTCCTCAATAACCAACAAATCCTCTAATTCAGGTGCAATAGGCGTTTGGCTACCATAGATAGGACTTAGGTGTCTTGTCTTTAGAAGTTGCTTCATTACATTGGTAGGACTATCATAACTCAATCCAGGTGTAGTCTTTACGATATCATCAATACTCTGTCCATGAAACATCAATACCTTTACTCCATTCAATGAAACCACAGCTGGATTACCAACCATAACTACATTCTCTCTTTCCCATAACTCAGGATTGAATTTTTTTGGTATCGCAGGCTGCGGCAACGCTCTTCTTCCTGGGTCGTGGTTTCCAGGCATAATGAAAATTTTGATGCGGTCGGGAATTTTATCAATTAAATCCTCCATCTTTTTTAGTTGTTCTTCAATAGTTTGGCAAACTAATTCTTTGTCTTGATTTGGATAAATACCAACTCCATCAACAACATCCCCACAAATTAAAACAAATCGAATTTTACGTGCTACAGGATCATGACTAGATAACCAAGAAATAAAATCCTTGAATTCATCCTCCATGAAATACTTACTTCCAATATGTAAATCCGATAGAAAAACAGCAAAAGTTTCTGATTCTGATCTATTTGATGCTTGGTCAGGTATATCTGGCGAAATTAAATCCTTAATTATAAAACCTGAATTTTTTCCAAATCCTATTCGCGCCATAACAAACTGGTCATTTAACAATAAATCTGCATTCTTTTGAAGATCATTATCAAAAATAATTCCTTCAAACGAACCTGTAGGGTCCTCTAACAATAATTTTGTAATGTTTCTCTCACTAATTCTAGCAGTTAATAGACCACAAATGTACATGTCATCATTAGATTTTATCGATTTTATTGAGGCAATCGACTTTAACATTTTAGATTCAGGCCTATCAGAAACAATTCTTTTTAGTTTGTTAAACCTACTTGCAAACAAGGAATTATACCCATTAATCCCCTCACCACTAGTAATTTTCTCAGATGGGTCAAAAAGAATTTTGTATTCATTTTGAAGATTCTTATCCTCTTTTATTCCAAAATAATTTTCTAGATCATCTTGGTTTATCTGAAAGGATTTTTGTTTTATTTTTTCTCTTACAATTTCTTTAATTATTTTTTCGAGTTTTTTTACATCTACGTTTTCCAAAAATTCAAAAGCATTAGGATGAATTTGAAATCCTTTATTCAAAGCGTAATTCAAAACAAGGGTTAATTCTTTCTTCAACATCCAAGAATATCTTCTGGTTTAATTAAATCTGCGCCTATGCCGAACCCTCAAATATTGTAAAATTAAAAACACATCATGTCTAAAATGAGGGTAATTACATTTTTTGTGTTCATGGGATTATTTTCCTTGGTATTTCAAATAGGAACAATGCTTGAAGTTAGTGAAGAAGACGCAAACATATTCATGCAAGAATTTGAAAAATTAATTAAAGATATTGATGCCATTGGAATTTTTGTACATAATACTACAATCTCACTACCAATGTTTATTCCTGGATTTGGAATAGCGTGGGGTCTTTTTTCAGCAGGCTCTACAGGGTATGCATTTTCTGCTATAACCGTTATAGCCCCTGAGCTAAAAGAAATTCCGCCTCTTACTATTCTATTCTTGTCACCATTTGGATTAATGGAACTTTGTGCCTACTCTCTTGCAACATCAAGAAGTTATATCTTGATAAGAGCAATTTCTAAAAAAATTAATCTAAAACCTTTCTTAAAACCAACCCTTATTGAAATTGGTGTTGTTGTGGGATTGCTCTTAGCTGGAGGATTTTTGGAAGATTATATGATAAAACTCGCTCAAGAAGATGGTTTTCAAATGCCTACTCTTTAGCGTAAAAATTGGTAATTTGTGTACCCAGTCTAAAAAATTTTAGTAGCAAATTATAAACTAAATAAATAGAAAAACATACCGTGAATAAATCCCTTATAGGACTATTAGGTTTTTGTGTTTTGTTCTCTGGATTTTTAATAAATGAGGCTTTTGCTGAAGTTAATGAAGATTCGGCCTATCTTCTTGAAGGCTCTGGGTTTGCTGTAACTGAGGAAAAAATCCGACTCTCTGAAATTGATATTGGATTATCATCTCAAAAACAAATAGGTAGTAGTATTGATTTTTTGATTGAAGATGGATTTGTTACATTAGATAATGAAGATTTTGTTATTTCAGAACTTGAGGGAAAATTTCTTCGAGAAGGCCGATATATTAGAATTAATGGAAATATTGAAAGCGCAGGTGGTTTTGATACTACGATTAGTTTTTTTGGACGATTAGTTGAAGAGAGTAAAAATGGGTCCATTTATGGATTTACTGGAAGAATCAACACATTAGACAATTCTTATAAAATTATCTACACCTCCAAACTTTCTCAATTAACAAAAATAATAAAAACAACAGATGTTGGTATTGATGATGAAAAATTAACAATTCACATTCTTCGAGGCGCCTCAAACCAAGGAGTATTAAATAGTTACATTGAAAGTGGTGAAACAAAGAACCTTAAACTTGGAGATACTAATCCCATAAGATTAAGTTATTTTTCAAAAGATAGGATTACTATTGAACCTGGAACAACAATTACTTTTGTAAATGATGACACCGTTTCTCACAGCATTGTTAGTGGAAAAGAAAACTATGGTGATAGACACAATCCATTTACTCTTGATGGAAGAATCTCCAGCCCAGAAATATTACCTGGAAAATCAATTGATATAACATTTGATGAAATGGGATTTTATAGATTATATGATCCAAAATATCCTTGGATGAAAATAGTTGCTTATTCCTTCCCCAATGTAGACAATATTATCCTTGGAACGACCAAAAATCAACAAGGAAACTAATTTTCCCACTGCCATTTGTAATTTATATAGGAATCTAATTTGGTTTGGCTGAACACCATTACACATAGATCAGAAAACTCCTTTCCCTCCAAATCTCTAACAGTGCCTACAAAATTAGTCTCATTTTCTTTAGTTAAATTTTCAAATACATGAACTTTCATATTTTTTGTGGAAAAATTATTTTTTTTGAGGTAAAATGCAATTTCTGATGGCATGAAATGCTTTTCTGGTTTTTTAGGCCATGGACGTGGAATCAAAATTACGCTAAACCCATCAATTAGGGCTTTTTGTAACTCTAGTTTCTTTTCTTCAATGGAAGTGGTTACATGCATTGTAATTACTTTAGATTTATCTAGTGGAATTCTGGCTTTTGATGCGGCCACCTGAATCGAGCTTATTCCAGAAATTATTTCAACCTCACCAAAAATCTCAATTAAACGATCTACAACTTCTGATTCAGAAAAATTTACATCACCAGTAAAAGGAATTACTAAAGATCTCGTACCTAAAACAGGTAATATTTTCTGATAAGACTCTTCTTGGTTTTTCATAGTAACTTCATGAACTTCTTTTCCTCTTAACAAATCTTGGATTGTTTCTAAAGTGTATTTGTATCCAATTACAATATCACATTTCTGTATTTTTTCTTTTACAATTTCTGTAATAAATTTTGGTGAGCCCGGCCCAACACCAACTGCATAGATTTTTCCCAACTTACCTTGTAATTTTTTGCCTTTCTTTAATATATTGCACAAATGGTTCCCAATCAACCCTCATGTACTTGGTTGGCTCTTTTGCAGGATACTTTACCCAATCTTGGGCAATAGAATATTGATGTTTTTCAAGTTTTTCATTTTTCTGATATTCAACAACCAATATACTCCCCCATGTTTTTTCTTCAAATGAAATATCCAAAATATCATCAAATCTTAATTCTACATTTTTTTCATTTTCCAAATCATTTTCTAGATTATTTTCATTATACCCATCATGAGTTATCATTGTATTTTTTGATTTTAAAAAATGAACAGTTTGCCGTTGTCTGATTGCATCCCACCATTTCTTTTTTGCCTCAGTTTTGCGGATAAACATTAGATGTTTGTCCGTTAAAACTAACATACCTTCTCTTCCTCCAACAGAAAAGAATTTTTTTGATTCTCTCCACACTGATACTAAATGTGCCTGAATTTTCTCATCAGGTTCCATATTCGTTGATAAAATCGACTTGTTAAAAACTAATACAATTGGCTTTTATGTAAGATGATTTGAGGAAATTTATTGCAAAAATTTTTAATTCTATTAACCATTACATTTACCATAATTACATTACCAAACCTATCATTTGGACAGTCTGATGATAAATTAGTTATTTTAGAAACTAGTCAAGGGGAAATTGTAATAGAGTTCTTTCCTAACGATGCTCCAATCCATGTTGGAAACTTCATAAATTTGACTGAGAGTAAATTTTATGATGGAGTACTTTTTCATAGAATAATTCCTGGTTTTATGATACAAGGAGGGGATCCAAATACAAAAAACATCGACAATAGCACTTCCTGGGGACAGGGAAATCCAGGTTATACTATCAATGCTGAATTTAATTCAATAAAACACAATCGTGGAATAGTTTCTATGGCACGAGCCCAAAACCCTGACAGTGCAGGATCTCAGTTTTTCATAGTTCATCAAAACTCTAATTTCTTGGATCAACAATATACTGTATTTGGAAGAATTGTAACCGATAAAAGTTTTGAAACTTTGGATAAAATTGCCTCCCTTGAAACTGGTTCTAGGGATATTCCAATTGATGCAAACCAAGCAAAAATTGTCAAGGCAACAACTGTAAATCGCTCCATGGTTCCAGGACTACTCGATTTGGGGGCACCTGAGAGAGTTGAAGAAATTACTGATACCCCAACCCCACCAAATACTGAACTGGGTAGTCAATTATTTGAAAATGAAGAATTGGATGTCTCATTTTCTGCACCAGAAGGATGGTCCTTACAAACACCTCCAAAGACCGATGAGAATACTCCCGATGTTGTAGCTGTAGGACCACAAACTGGACTGATCAACCCAGTAATCTCATTGAGAATAATTGAAAATGATGGAAAAACATTTGATGATTTTATACAGGAAAAAAATGAATTGCTTGCAGATGTAGTAGCTACCGGTAACTTGGTGATACTTTCTCAAGAAAAATCAAAAATTAAAGGAATGGATGCTTTTGTAACTAATGCTGAGGGAATTTTCCAGACTAATACCCAATCCTTTAATGTAAAGTTTAAAGAAACTACCATTTCCGGTCCTGATAAATTTTACACTTTTGCTTATAGTAATGGGATGGATGACTTTGATAACCAATTATCAAAATATGAAGATTCTATTGATTCATTCAAAATACTATCCGAATCCACAACAAACAATGAAGGTGGTGGTTGTCTAATAGCTACTGCAACATTTGGCTCCGAACTTGCTCCTCAAGTCCAACAATTACGAGAATTAAGGGATAACGCTCTTCTTACTACAAAAACTGGATCGGCATTTATGAGTGGATTTAACCAATTTTATTATTTGTTTTCACCACCAATAGCTGATTTTGAGAGAGAAAATCCAATTTTTAAAGAAACCGTTAGACTTGCAATAACTCCAATGTTAACTTCGTTATCAATCCTCAATCATGTGAATATTAATTCTGAGCAAGAAGTCTTAGGTTATGGATTAAGTATTATTCTTTTGAATATTGCAATGTATTTTGCTGCCCCAGCGATTCTAGTTTATAAAATTCGAAAATAAAAAAATATTAGGTTTGAATTATTTTTTAAAAATAAGGTCCTAATGAAAAAATTTCCTAATTTCAATACAAAAATCTAATTGATTTATTTACCAAACATCATCAACTTCATCGAGTATTTTGTATTCTTTTGAGGTTTCTTTATCTGAAAACTTTAATCTGGAAATATCCCTATCAAAAAACACATCAATTGTCCAATCTAATAATACCCTTAATCGTTTATCCCATCTAGGAATTTTTGAAATGTATACATTTCTCCATAAAGCCCATGCCCAAATTCCACTAATATTCATGCCGAAAAAAGAAGCAACCCCATTTCTTTTTCCTATAATCGCCATTTGTCCACGTGATTTATATTCAAATTTTTTCATGTCTTTATTCCGTATTAACGAATACAAATTATATGATGCTGCTTTTGCTTGAGCCTCCGCTAACTGTGCTGTTGGAGGAAAAGGTCTACCAGTAGTTGGATCGACAAAGAGGGCACAATCTCCAATTGCAAAAACTCCCGGGAATTGAGGAACTTCTAAAAAGTCATTTACGATGATTTTTCCTCTTTCAGTTTTAAACATAGATCTTTTTATGGTATTTACTGGAGTAACTCCTGCCGTCCAAATCATAGTCCTAGTTTGAATTGCTTCTCTGGTGGAAATTTCTGAATCGGATTTTTCCTCAATTTTTTTAGTCATTATCTCACGACCATCAAAACTGATAACGGCTGTTTTTAATTTAATCACAATTCCATTTTTTGTCAATAACTTATGTGCAAAATTTGCTAACTTTTCACTAAATCCAGGTAGAATGTTTGGAAGAGCCTCTAAAACAGATACCTTGACCTCATCTTTTCCAATATTAGGATAATATTTTCTTGCGTCTAGTAAAAAATCCATAATCTCCCCAGCTGTTTCAATTCCAGCAAAACCTCCACCCACAATTACAAAATTAAGCAAACTCTTTCTAAGAATTGGATTTGGTTCATTTTCTGCTTGTTCAAGCATATCAATTACTCTATTTCTAATTGTCATAGCATCATTTAGATTCTTTATTGTATAGGAATATTTTTCCACATCACTCATTCCAAAGAAATTTGTTTCACTTCCCAGAGAAACCACAAGAAAATCATAATGTATTGAAATTCCTCGTTTTTCATTGGTTCCCCATAAATTTACAATCTTCCCATAGGGATCAATGTTCTTTACTCTTCCTTCATAAAATGTTGTTTTTTTAATAATTGTACGAATTGGCATTACAATGTGTCGAGTCGCAAGCATACCTGCAGCTACCTGAGGAAGCATTGGGGTAAATAATAGAAAATTATCTTCACTAATAAGAACAATTTCAATATCATCATTATTCTTAAAATAACTTTCCAATTTTCTAGTACATTCGACACCTCCATAACCACCACCTAAAATGACAATTTTTTTCTTATTTTTTACCAATAGGATTTACCTCCCAAAATAGTAGAATATATCCTATGAGTTTGACTTTCCGGTAATAAAAAAACTTAGGAGGTTCTAATAATGTCCGAATGGAGAATATCATATGCTCTTGATGAATCTCTTTCATTCAGAATTATTATTATATTATCTTGGCTGAAAAAGGCATTTACCAATTCAATTCCATTTGCATGTAAAACCTCTGCAACATAAGATACTACATCAGATTTGTTCTTGTTGGCGGGTATAGAAATTCTAATTTTTGCCAATCCTGTATTAAAAATATCTTCTTGATTTGGCAGAGAATCAAAAATTCTACGTATTCCATCTAGGTCTTCTGAAAGAAATCTAAAAGAGTCAGAGGATCTAAAAAAATCATAGTTACTAGTAATTTTTGAAAATTTGTCTAAAATCGTTAAAGGGTCTATTCCTTGAGAATCATTTAATGAAAATTTAATATCAATTATTCCATCTGTAAGAGATAATCTGGCATTTTTTAAAACCGATTTCTCTTCCAATTCATCTTTTACCTCAAAGGAATCTGCATACCGTTTGATTGCAACGACAATAGTATTCAGGTTAACAGGATTTCCAAGAATTTTCTCAACATCTGGCTGGATTTTTACTGCAAGAGCTGTATAATTGATTAAATCCATTTTCATACAGTCAAAAATTGATCGATTTCTTGTTATCATCTCCCTGACTACTTCAGGGACTGACATGCTTGTTAGCCTCATCAAATAATATTATATATTGTCAAATATAATAGCATTATGTCAGAAATAGCAGAATTGTAAGTAATCTTTATATAATGTAATATGTATTACATACATTAGATAAATATGACAATATTTGATGATGAATTCAATCGAATCTTCAAAAAAATGTCAAGCTCTTTTTTTAACATAGATGACATTTTTGAGGAAATCAAAACCAACGGAGTTAGAGGAGGCCCGTATTATTATGGTTATACAATGACCGTTGGTCCAAATGGAAAACCCATTGTAAAAGAATATGGAAATGTAAAACCTGAATTACTTCCAGAATCTAATACAAGAGAACCTATCGTTGATACAATCTTTGATGATAAAGAAAAACTTGTAAAACTAGTAGCAGAGATGCCAGGGGTTGAAAAATCTGATGTAAAGATTCTGGTACAAGAAAAATCAGTAAATATTTCTGCAGAACACGGAGAGAAAAAATATCACGTCAACGTTCCAATACAATACAAAGTTGAGGAAGATTCCGCAAAAGCTTCCTACAAAAATGGGATTCTTGAGCTGGTCTTTAAATTAGCACAAGATGAAAAACCCAAAGGTAAATCGGTGGAGGTTGAATAAACCCCCCAAAATTTTTTATGGTGATTAAATGAGTGAAATTATTTTAAAAATTGAAGAAATTCCCCAGCAACACGTGGGAAGAGGAAGAGCAATAGTAGATCCTAAAATTATTGAAGAAACAAATTGGAATACAGGACAAATTTTAGAATTAACCTACAATAAAAAAACACATGTAAAACTCTGGCCAGGTTCTCCAGAGGAATATGGAACAGGTTTAATCAAGATTGATGGAATTACAAGACAAAATATTGGAGCAGGAATTGGAGACAAAATTTCTGTAAAATCTGTTGAAGCAGTAAATGCTGAACAAATTATTTTATCACCAACAGAAAAAATCGCAATAGATGGTTTACAACAATATATGATTTATAATTATTTGAATCATGTTTTTACCACCGGAGACACAATCTCACTAAGTACTCAAATGGGAGGAAGAGTACAATTTGTAATTACCAGTACCAAACCAACAAAACCAGTAATTGTTACAGAAAGTACAATTTTCAAACTAGGCCCAATGACAAAAGCTGTTGATACTACTATTCCACGAATTACATATGATGAGCTTGGAGGTCTAAAGAATGAAGTTCAAAAAATACGAGAGATGGTAGAACTTCCTATGAGACACCCCGAATTATTTGAGAAAATTGGTGTAGAAGCCCCAAAGGGAGTTTTATTATATGGCCCTCCTGGAACGGGAAAGACTCTCCTGGCAAAGGCTGTTGCAGGAGAAACAAATGCTCATTTTATTTCTCTTAGTGGTCCGGAAATTATGGGAAAATACTATGGAGAAAGTGAAGAAAGAATTAGGGAGATTTTCAAACAAGCTGAGGAAAATTCACCAAGCATAGTTTTCATAGATGAAATTGATTCTATCGCACCCAAACGAGATGAGGTATCAGGTGAGGTTGAAAAAAGAATAGTTTCACAACTGTTGACATTAATGGATGGAATGAAAAGCAGAGGGAAGGTTGTAGTTATTGCAGCCACAAATAGACCCGATTCAATTGATCCTGCTCTAAGAAGACCGGGAAGACTTGACAGAGAAATAGAGATTGGAATTCCTGATGCAGAAGGAAGACATGAAATACTTTCTATTCATACTCGTGGAATGCCTATTGATGAAAAAGTTGATCTTGAAAAAATATCCAAAACTACACATGGTTTTGTTGGGGCGGATTTAGAAGTTTTGGCGAAAGAAGCAGCAATGAGATCTTTAAGGAGAATTTTACCTGAAATTGATCTTAACGAAGATAAAATTTCAACTGAAATTCTGCAAAAAATTCAGATAACTAGTGAAGATTTTAGAGAAGCTCTTAAAGAAGTTAGCCCAAGCGCATTACGTGAAGTGCAAGTACAAATTCCAAATATTAGTTGGGATGATGTAGGAGGACTACAAGAACTAAAAGAAGAACTTCGTGAAGCAGTAGAGTGGCCTATCAAATACAAGGAAGCTTTTGATTATGTTAATGTAGAAACTCCAAAAGGAATTTTATTACATGGACCTCCTGGAACTGGAAAGACCTTGATTGCAAAAGCTTTAGCCAAAATGACCGAGTCTAACTTTATCAGTATTAAAGGTCCAGAACTACTTTCAAAATGGGTTGGTGAATCTGAAAAAGGAGTACGAGAGATTTTTAGAAAAGCTCGCCAAGCTTCCCCCTGTATAATTTTCCTAGATGAAGTAGATGCTTTGGTTCCAAGAAGAGGCAGTGGTGGATCAGAATCTCATGTAACAGAGAGTGTTGTTTCTCAGATTCTAACAGAAATTGATGGACTAGAAGAATTACATGATGTTTTAATAATTGGTGCGACAAATAGACTAGACATTGTGGATGAAGCCTTACTTAGACCTGGAAGATTTGATAGAATAATTGAGGTACCCAATCCAGATATTAAAGGCCGAGAACAAATTTTCAAAATTCATACCAAAAAGAAACCCCTTGCAAATGATGTAAACATTTCAAATCTAGTTGAATTAACTGAAGGATTCAACGGAGCTGAAATCGCGGCTGTTGCCAATAGAGCGGCCATTTCTGCTCTCAAAAAATATGTTGGAGGGTCATCTAAAAACCTCAAGGAAATCAAAATTACGCATGCAGATCTTTTGGATGCAATTGATAAAATCAAGCCTAGAAAGACCGAATCACCCATGACTCAATCCATAAAATAGTCTAAATACTAAGGAATATGTCTTGAAATTATGAAACTCTATCTCGATTTTGACCCATGTAAAGAATGCAATACAATGATGAAAGAATTGAGTAGTCCTGAAATGTTGTTTGCAGATGAGAAAACCAGATCTGATGAATCTGCAAAATTCCTACGGCATCTTACCTATAATCATAACGAAGTAGTCCAAGCCGTTATGGAGGACCTACCAAAACAGAAAAGAGATCAAGAATTCGATTTTTTTAAATAATTATTTTCCCATTTTTTGCAATTATCAAACTTAGAAAATAGTAATTATATTGATATACAAAAAATTATTTTACTATAGCAGGTATTGAAAAATTGAAAACTAACTTCCTATTTGGGTTAACGATAATTATTTTTTCACTAATAATTATCTCACCAGTTTTCGCTCAAGAACCAGAGCCACCAAAAATTCCTGAACCTTCCCCTGAACCTAAACCTATTAAAATTCCTGAACCCGAACCAATTCGAGAACCATTTCCAGAAGAAAGTGATCCTGAAAAAATTCAAAGATTAAAAGAAGAAAATACCCATCTAAAAGAAGAAAATCTTAATTTAAAAATACAAATTAATGAATTAAATAAAATAATTGAAAATCTTCAAGCAATAACTTTGGAACAAATCAAAGTAATAATGGAATTAGTAAGTCAGCTTCGGGAAATATTGTTTGAAAAACCGCTCTCTTCAATAACAAACTTGTAACTAACCTAATCAGTTATTTTTAAGGTTTTTTTTATTAATAATGCACGATTTCGAATTGTAACATCACTAACACCCGATTCATTTGAAAACTTTTTTTGACTTATTTTTTCTCCATTAACAATACATGCAATATACAATGATGCTGCTGCTTGGGCTACAGGATGTTTTCCTGCGGTAATTCCTTTGTCTTCACATTTTTTAAGAATTTCAAATGCATCTCTCTTTGTTTTTTCACCCAAATTCATGTTATTTGAGATTTTTACAATAAATGATGCAGTATCATATTGATTCAGATTCAAAGATAATTTTTTAATAAGCGTTCTTAGATCTCTTGATAAAATCCTTCGCTCTACATTTCCAGCAAGTGCAACATCATCTAGTGTACGAGGTATGTTGTTCTGTCTACATGAGGCATACAAAGAGGCTGCAATTAATGATGACATAGTTCGTCCCCTAGTAAGTTTTGCATTTACAGCTTTTCGATAAATATATGCAGCATTTTCAACTACATTATTAGATACTCCGATCTTGGTTTTCATTCCATGTAATAGGGTGAAGGCTTTACTTAATGATGAAGTTGTTTTTGATTTACTCCTCTGATCCCATGTGCGGAGTCTTTTAAAATCAAATTTTGTTTTACTTGAAAGGCTAGTTCCAGTAGAATCTCTGTTAGTTCCTATTACCGTCGATAATCCTTTATCAAACATTGTAAGAGATGTTGCAGGACCAGTTCGGGCATTCTTCATAAAATCTTCTGAACTATAACTATGATTTTCGTGTGACATATCGTCTAAGTTTTGCACTAAGACAAGCCCGCAACCCCCGCAAAAAACTTCTCCTCTATTTGAATCTGTTATTACAGGGTAGGTTTTGCAAGTATCAAGTTGACACTTGACATCATAATCACTAGAATAATACACTACCACTACTAGATACAATTGTTATTGAATACATAAAAATAAACTGAAGGAGGTAATTTTGGAACCAAAAGAATACTTTCCCTACAAAAAATTCCTAATTATTTTTTTTAATTAAATGTGATTTTTCTATATCTTACATTCTATTAAATGTTAAAAATAAATAAAAATTATTCTTGAAGTTGCCTATTTCTTTATAGAATCAAGAGAATGTCCACGGTTTACAATCATCTGGATTACCGCATCTATTGGGTACTCTATTCCATGTTCTTCCTCAAAATGTATTCTAAGCTTTTCAAGTAGTTCAAGGCTTTTTTCTCCTTCTAAAGAAAAGTCACACTCAAACCCATATTCATCGCACCGAAGTTTAAGGGTCAATAGTCTAAAAAAATACTGAACCTATAAAAATCATAAGTACATTTTTCAAAAGAAATCAAAAAAACTAATGTAAACCAATTTAATTTTCATACCCTAAATTAAATAAAATTATTATAATTTACTTTACGAGTGGATTCAAATTGATTTCATGCCATGTTAAGGCTAGAAAATGGATGATAATGGTGAATAGAAAGTGAAAGGTTTGGAATTTGTTTTTTTGGCAATAGGGTCTGTTTTTGGCGCTTTTTTAAGGTATAAAATTACCGAATCCCCACTAATTTTCAACACACTTCCATTGAACGTTTTGATTGTTAACATAATTGGGGCTTTTATTTTAGGAATTTTTATTGTGGTATCTGAACAATGGAATCTCGATGGTAGATACTCTCTATTAGCCGCTGTAGGATTCTGTGGATCTTTGACTACAATGTCTTCCTTTGCCCTTGACTCTAGTAATCTTTTGGATAACCAACATTATACAACATTAGTAGTTAATATTTTAACAAACATTGGGTTATCAATTGGTGCCTTGTTAGCAGGAAAATCTATAATGACAGCCATACTCAACACTGGTTAATTATAAGGACTGTATTGTTTGTAGACCTTGATTACTGTTTCATGATACATTTTTTGAATGTCATCCTCAGTTGATATTGCTAGTTGTTTAACTAGATCCGAAGCTGTAACTATTCCTATAACCTTATCATTATCAATTACTGGCAATTTCCTTATGTCCCTAGAGTACATTAAATCTGCAGCCATCAAAACGGTTTCATCTGGACTGGTGGCAATAAGTGGAGAGGACATAATCTGTTTTACTGGAGTTGTAATTTGATAAGCATGAGCTACAATTTTAATAGCAAAATCTCTATCTGTAACAATTCCTATCGGTGTGTTATTTTCCATCACAATTACAGCACCTACCTTGGTATCCTCCATCATTTTTGCTGCCTCATTGGCAGTAATAGTAGCATCTACAGAAATAATCGAATTATTCATAATATCCTTTACAGTAATACCCCCATCCTCAGATTCCATAATTTTAATTAGAGTTTCCAAGTATTATAGAGACTTCGCAAAATCTCATTCTTGAAAATCAAACCAGAGAATACTATTTGGAAATTATTATTGACGATAATTTGAAAACTTCTTAAATTCTATTTTACAATTAATTATCCATGAAGAAAATAAAGAAAATTCTTGTTCCATTAGATGGATCTAAAAATTCTATGAGGGGTCTAGATGAGGGAATTTATCTGGCAAGGCAATGCCAGGCAACAATTACAGGTTTGTATGTTGTTCCTTTAGCAAAACCCCAAACCAATTCTCAGATTTCATACGTTGAAAAATACTTGCTAAATAATGCCGCAAAATTTATGGCAAAAGCCAAAAAACGAGCTGCGCAAAATGGAATACTTTTTGATGATAAAGTAGTTTACGGTGATGAAGCTTCTAAAATTATTAAATTCTCAAAGCAAAAATCGTACGATATTATAATAATGGGCTCACGAGGAATGAGCTCTCTCAAAGAAACTTTTCTAGGGAGCACTTCAAATTCAGTTCTTCATAAATCTACAATACCAGTTTTAATCGTAAAGTAACTTGTTCATAAACCAATTTCTCGGAATGAAAATGAGGATCCTCTTTATTAGAATATTCCTTATGATAAAAATATGGCCCATACCTTTGTAAAAGATGTCATGATTGACAAAGTAGATTCCTTAGATTCTTTGTCAACGATTAAAGATGCAGCAAAATTAATGGATGATAAAAATATTGGATGTGTTATTGCAACCCGAGATGGATTACCGATAGGAATTCTTACAGAACGGGATTTTGTAAAAAGAATTGTTTCTAAAGAAAAATCAATAACTTCCTCAATAGAAGAAGTAATGTCTTCCCCTCTGATTTCAATTGATCCTGATGAAACGGTATGGGAAGCTGCTGAGGAAATGAAGAGAAATAATATTCACAAATTACCAGTAATAAAGAATGACAGGGTTGTAGGAATAATAACAACATCCGATTTAGTCGAAATTTGTAGTATTGGATCTGACTCTGAAATGAGAAAAATATGTGATCAAATCCTAACTAGAATGGAAAAGGAACAATAAAAAAATTAAATTACAAAAAACTAGATTATCTTATTATTAAAACTGGGCATTTTGCATTTTCTGATACCCTTCTACTTACACTTCCAAGAGTCTTTAATTTTCCTAATCCATGAAGCCCAACACTCCCAATAATTATTAATGAGATTTTTTTGTCTTTTGCAAAATCCAAAATCTTACCTGCAATATCTCCTTGATCAATCCAATATGATGCAGTAATTCCTTTTGAGTGACATTTTTTTACAGCTTTTTTTAACATTTTTTCTGCATCTTCTCTGACTGATTTTGACCACTTTTTAATGGCAGCTTTTTCTTCTTTGGAATTTATTAAACTACGAAGTAATCCTGGAGGAGAAATATATCCTACATTTACCACAGAAAATAAAAATATTTCAGAATCAAGATTGTGTGCAAGCTCCATAGCTCGTGTTAGTGCCTTTACTGAAAATTTTGAACCGTCATATGGAACTAAAATTTTAGTTAACATTTTTGAGAACATATTACCACTATTTCACCACCAACACTGGTACTTTTGATTTATGAACAACAACCTTTGCTACACTACCCAAAAAAGCTTCTTTTAATCCACTTTGTCCCCTTGATCCAATAACTATCATATCAAATTTTCCAGTTCTTGTCACTTTTTCTATCTCTACAGTTGGACTCCCAAAAATAATTTTTGATCTAAAAACAATTCCTTTTTGAGCACATCGAGTTTTTGCTTCACCCATGAATTTTTTTGCGATCTTTGTAAGATGAATTTGAAAGGGCATAATTGCATCAATGAAATTTCTAGGGAAAATTGGTATAACATACAAACCTGTAATTGTTGCCTGGCACTGCCTTGCCAGATAAATTCCCTCATCTAGACCCCTCATAGAATTTTTAGATCCATCTAATGGAACAAGAATTTTCTTTATTTTCTTCCTAATCATTTCTATACAGATCAACTTTTATGAATTAATACTAAATCTAGATTATCAAATTTAATAATCAACTTTTTCTTAATTGAATTTCAACGGTTTAGTTTAATATCTATGATTACTGATTTTTTTTAAATGAGAAAATCACTATACATGAACATCCTAGTTCCATTAGATGGTTCAGAATATTCGCAAAAAGCTCTTATTCAAGCATGCGACCTTGCTAAAGTATACCAATCAAATTTGATTTTAGTTTATGTTGTTGATAAATCTCCCTCTTTAAATTTATTAGATAGAAAGGAGTTTTTAGAAATTCTTCGAAAATTTGGAAATAGGGTTCTAACCAAAGGAAAAAAAATCGCTAATGACAAAGGACTGGATGTTACTACGATAATAAAAGAAGGGAATGTAACAAACGAAATTGTAAAACTTGCTAAAAATAAAAAATGTAACTTGATTATAGCGGGAAATAAAGGCCTTGGTGCCACTGCAAGGTTCTTCCTTGGTAGTGTATCAAATAAACTTGCAAATAGTTCTCCTTGTTCCTTATTAATAGTAAAATAATTTAAGCTTCTGCAATTGCTTTTACAACATCAGCTTTTGTAACAATTCCTACAAGTTTCGAATTTTTTACAACTGGTAATCCACTAATACCATTTCTTATCATTAATAAAACAGCAACGCTAACATCCTCATCAGCTTTTACGGTAATTGGGTTAGGCGTCATAATATCTACAGCTTTGAATTGAAGTAAATGACTCATTTGATTTACCTGAAATTCTCCGAGATCTTTCTTGGTCCTATAATCCTCCACCTCCTTAGGATCTGCAAATTGAGAAATCCAATGTGGTAATTTTGCGGGTACAAAATCCCTATATGTGATTATTCCAACAGGAATTTTATCACGTTGGATAATAATTCTTGAAATTCGGTTATGAATTAACAAACTTTCCACATAAAGCAAAGAATCTCCTGGCATTGCAGTAACTACTTGTCTAGTCATAATTTTTGATACTTTAAGGGGAGACGCAGCATGGGTTAGAAAAATTGAAGCTAAATCTGTTTTTGTAACTAAACCTTCTAAAATTCCATTTTCTCTCAAAATAATAACCGAACTAATACGATGTTTCTTCATTATTTTTGCGCAATCATATACCGATGCCGTTTTTTTTAACGTAAATAGTGTTTTTGACATAAATCCTGACACCTTTACAGATTTGATCGGTTTGTCCCCTAAGGCATAGATCGTTTTTGCAATATCTTTCTCTGTAATAATCCCAACTGGAATTTTTTTAGAATTAATCACAACAAGCCGTTTTAAATTATGTCGAAGTAAAATTCCTCTTGCCTCAAGTAGACTAGTATTTGGGCTGATGGTAATAGTTTTTTTTATAATTATTTGGTTTAAACTGGCATTTTTTAATAGCATTAATTCATTTGATTCTTGAACTGTTAAATATATGAACTCAAATATCACACATGAAAATCAAATATGAAAATCTAGGGTTTTCTTTTAATTTAAAACAGGGTGATTAATTAAATAGATCAAATGATTACAGATACAATTTATGAACATCTTAAAGACTTACAGTCTACTAAAATAAGGGATCTAATATCAAAACCTACAATTATTGAACCTGATGAAAAACTATCTTCTGTAATTAACAAAATTAGTAGAAATAAAGCATATGATGTATTCTGTTTAAATGGGAAATCTACCCTCTCAACTAACATCCTTTCTTTGCTTAATGCAAAAAATATTACAAGCATGAAAGTAGATTCCTTTCTTTCACCAGTTCCTTTTATCTCTCCCGAGGATTCAATTCAAAAAGCGTCCCACATAATGATTCATTATAAAACAAGAGAAGTTCCTGTTGTTTCCAAAAATAAAATTATTGGAGTCGTGACGGCAAAATCAATTCTTAAATCGCTTTCATTAAAGGACAACAAATGGATAAAAGGCAATCTAATCTACACACAAAATCCTATTACAATTAACGCAAACGAATCATTGAGTAATGCAAAACGAATAATGACTAGTAAAAAAATTGATCATCTTCCAGTGCTTCATAATGGTAAAATTAAACAAGTTTTGACCTCATTTCATCTAATGGAGGCTATAATTCCCAAAGAAAGTTTAGGTCGTTTTTCGGTAGGAGCAAACCGAGTTCATAAATTAGAATCAAGGATTGGGAATATTGGGAGTACGAGAATTCCTCAATGTTCACCTAATGATGATCTAAACAAAATTCTTAATTCTATGCTAAAGAGTGATACAACGTGTTGTCTGGTTAATCTCTGGGATAATCTACAAGGAATAATTACATTCAAAGATATCCTAGGACTATTAGCATCCAAAATTGAAACACAAATTCCATTATTTATAGTTGGAATGCCAGAAGATCAACGCAACTCCAATTTGATTAAATCTAAATTTGAAAAAACTTTAAAAAGATTACAACAAACTTATTCAGAAATTCACGAAGCTAGAGTTTCAATTAAGAAACAAAGAAGTGGAGGAAAAAAAGAAGGAAAATTTGAGGTTTCAATTATGGTTTCTACCTCTCACCACGCTCCACTAATTTACAAATCTGTTGGATTTGATCTAAGTGAAGTTTTAGAAGAAATTAGCCAAAAACTATTAAGGAATCTATCTAAACGGGCTAAACGAAGATCAAAAACTAGTATTAGAAAAATGGGATTACCAGTATTCTAATTATGCAAACCAGCAAAAAAATACCCAAAGAAAACATATTACTTGTAGGATTTCCAAGTAATGGCCTTGTAGGAACTTTTACTATTTCATATTTAATTCATCATTTAGAAATGAATCAAATAGGAGAGATAGAACATCTAGATTTACCTCCTACCTTATTTGTCGAAGATGGAGAAATTCTCCCACCCATTAGAATCTATAAAAAAAATAATCTTTTTGTTATATTGTCAGATCTTCCATTCGATCCTTTTATTGCATATGACTTTGCCGAATCGATATTAGATTATTCAAAAAAAAATCAAATTAAAAAAATAATTATAATAAGTGGAATGGAAACAACAAACAGAGATCCAAAAGCTCCCAAAATTTATGGTCTAGTTACACATAAATCATTAGAAAAACTTCTTTATGATTTCAGAATTTCCAAATTTTTAGCAGGTTCAATTTTTGGAACGGATGCAGCAATGATTACATCCTTTAGAAAATCCCAAATTCCCGCCTTAATCTTATATGCAGAATGTCATCCCTTTTTCCCTGATCCTGAAGCCTCCATTACAGCAATTACTACTTTAGCTAGGGTATTAGATGTAAAAATAGACACCGCTGATATACAAAAGAAAATTGAATGGTTACGGATTCAACATAGGAATTTAATGGACGAAACTATTCGTTCCTTACAACAAGAAAAAAAAGTTGGAAGACCTCCTCAAATTTACAGGTGATTTTATGGTTAAAGATGATAACAAATCTGAATTTCGGATCTTATCACCATCAATTAGCTCATTGCTAAGCGATGATATTGATCAACGGACACTCTCTCCGCTGTCTTGTTTAAGGGAATTTGAAACAAATTGGTTACTAGAGTTTGATCTTCCGCTTGTAAACAAAAATGACATAAAAATAACAATTAATGACAATTCAATTTCTGTAGAAGCAAAATTAAAAGAAAGCTATTTAGAAGAAAAATTAGGTGTGAAAACAAAATTTGAATATTTCAAAAAAACTCTTACTCTTCCTAGAAAAATTGATGACAAAAAAACAACTGCTAAATTTAACAAGGGGAGATTAACAATTAAAATACCAAAGGCAGCTTCAGGCCATAAAATCCAAATTCGGTGATTATTTGAAAAATTGATCGATTTGATCTCTATACTTCACCGTAATTTTTCCAAATTCAGTAAAATCTTCAGCAGTAGGGTATTTCATTCTCATGGCATATTGATTTACAAAAATTGAAACTGCACTCCCTACAATTAGATTATAGCATGCATCAGCCAAATTTTTTGAATAAGGATATGCAATTTTAATGAAGGGCAAATATGCCTCAGTTTGTGAAATCATTAATTTTATTTGCTTTTCAATAAAATCTTGTACATCCTCAGGGATTGGCATGATAACAATAATACATTATCCTAATAAATAAGCACTTTTTACTTTTTCAATTATTTTAGGGAATAATTTGTTCTAAATATCGTTCTTTACCTTTTCTACTCCTAGGTAAACATCTAAGCTGTCTATTGCAACAAGGACAAGAGATCCCATCAAATTCAACAAAAATTTCGCAATAGTTACACCTTTTTTGCCCAGAAGCATATCTTCCAATTCGAGATGGTTTCTGAGCCTTAAAATTCTTGCACTCGCCATTACAATAAGTCATTTTTTCCACCTTCTTTTTTTAATTATAATATAATACTCTAATTTCTAATTTCATATTTGATAATTACCTTTGAAAATAAATAACAAAATTCTAGAAAAAATAGAAATTAATTTCTAATAAATCAAAATTTTGTAGTATTGAATTTATAACACATATAATTCAAGTAAAAAAATTGATAGAACTTGATAGAAAAATATTTGGTCAAATTACGCTTAAAGAAATCATTGGTGCCTCGCCACCAGCAATTCCAGATACAAAAAATCTACTTGATGCTGAACTACAACAATTAACAAGAAAACTTGAAACGCAAACCACAGAGACATTACAAATATTGTTAAAAGAACAAAAAATATTAGAAAATCATGTAAATAGTAGGTCTGGTGCTATGGCTCTTGCTCAAGATAAAATTCAATTATTTACACAATATAGTCAACGATATATTGAAAGGATAAACAGAAAACTCTATTCCTGAATTTTTTAAATTTTATTTGACATTTTCTTTTTGAGAGTCCTCTGGGGGTTTTTGAATAAAACCACCTTCTTTTGGATCTGGAGGTGGAATTTTTTTTGATCGTCCCAAACCAATTGTAGTGATGATTACTGAAGCTAAAATAATAAAGAAAACTATTTGAGGATAAATTTCTGCGTTTGGCAATCCTAATGTTAAAGGAATTGTTGCCAATACCGCAGCAGCTAAACCACGAGGAATCATTGAGTAGGTGACCTTCTTATCTAATAATGAGAATCTTTTAGTTAAAGTGATCTTACCCACAATTAGTCTTCCAAAATAAATAACAATTGTAATTCCAACCCCTAGTATGGCATATTCTAAACTACCTATACTTGCCAATAATCCTACAAATACAAAGAAGAAAGATCTTACCAAAAAGGTTAACTGGTTATGAGTTGGATCATCAACCTCTACTCTAGGAACTTTGAATCTCAAAATCTTCGAGAGATTATTTCTATTTCCTATCATTAATCCAAATACTAATGCAGTCAGAGCCCCCGATTCTCCAAAGGAAACTGCCAAGAAGAATAAGACAAATAGGATTCCAAGTGTAAGCATGTAAGCATGTTGTGTGTTTGCTAACTTGGTAGATACATACATCCATGGAATTCCTACTCCAAAACCTAAAACTAGTCCTACAACGATTGCTCTGCCTAAGGTTTCTTGTAAAACCTGAAGATCAAATTGACCTGCAAGTATTGCCCCAAATAAAATAAAGGCAATAATTGTAGATAAGATATCGGTCAAGGCAGATTCAAAACTAAGCATATTCTTTGCTTCCTCTGAAATCCTAATGTTTCTCACGAGGCCAAATACAATTACAGAACTACTTCCTCCAACTATTGATCCGAGAAGAATACTTTCTAACCATGACCAATCTAGAACATAATGTACTGCTAGAGTTGCAATTATAACTGATAAAATAAAACCTAGTATTGCTAAGGTAAACGAAAAATGAGCTGTTTTTATAATATGTTTTAAATCTAAATTTAGTCCTCCATCAAACATGATTATTATCAATGCCAAAGCTGCAAAATATGGAACAATTTGTAAAACAGCCTCTGGTTGAATTATTCCAAGAATTGGTCCTATTATTACTCCTAATACCATCAAAAATGCAATATCGGGTATTCCTGTTTTTTTAAAAAAGGCCTCACCAATAACTCCTGAAAAAATAACCACACCTGCAGCAAGTAATAACACATGAGCAGAAGCTATTGGTCCTTCTTGACTTAAGGTACCGATAAAATCCTGAAATTCATTTAGTTTAACAAGTATGAAATTAATGTCAATTCTATTCAAAAATCCTAGGTCCCCTAACTGCCCTCTTAATATATCCAAAACTCCAAAAAAGACTGGGAACATTCTATAGGTGACTCTAATTATCACTTATTAAAAGGCAAATTAGTCAAGGTAGATTGATTCAATGTTTATGATTAATTTAAAAAAACTACGAACAAATTAAATCCCTGATTAAAGACCAATTTTTATTGAGTGCAACGGCCGAACTTCGAGCGGATCATGATCAGGTCCGGCGTCTGCAAAAAATTATTGAAAAATGTTCAGAAAAGATAACCAATGGATCAAAAATTCCATTTTCAGATATTGACAAGATAACAATAATTATTTATGAATTTGTAGATACCATTCATCATTCTAGAGAAGAAAACTCCTACTTTCCATGTGTAGCAAGCTATGATACTTTAAAAGAAGAAATTCGAAAATTTATGATAGAACATGAATTTGGACGAAACATTGCAAGGGAAATTAACAAACATCTACAAAGATGGAAAAAAGGAGAAGATGCAAGAGAACCAGTTTCAAGATTTTTGAGAACTTATTCAGTATACCTTTTTGATCATCTGAACAAAGAAAACAAATTTTTTGATCAAGCAGAAGCTGAGGTTCTATCAAAAGAAGAAGAAACTGAGATGTACGAACAATATAGATCAATTACTGCTATTACAAAAAAGAAAGAAGACATGATAAAAGAAATAGACTTCCTAGAAAACCAACCTTGGTTTAAAATTTAACGTAAGCTCTTTATGTTGTATTAATTTTAGAAATTAATATGAAGCCATTTGTACTTTGGATGACGGGACTTCCATGTTCAGGAAAGACCACGATCGTTAAAGATCTGCAGAAAGACATTCCAAATTTAGCAATGCTTGATGGTGATGAATTACGAGAATGGTTCTCGCCTAAGGACTTTTCAAAAGAAGGTAGGGACGAGCACAACAAAAAGGTTGCCCATTTAGCCAAACTGTTACTGAAACATGGGGTTCCTAGTGCCGTATCTTTGGTATCTCCATATCTTGAGAATAGAGAAAAAGCAAGAGAAATAATTAATGCAGGTGATCAATTTGCTGAATGTTATGTAAAATGTTCCCTAGAAAAATGTGAAGAACGAGATGTAAAAGGAATGTATGCAAAGGCAAGAAAAGGCGAAATTAAGGGATTTACAGGAATCGACGATCCATACGAAGCACCAGAAAAAGCAGATCTTGTAGTGGATACCGAAAATGAACCTCTTTCAGAAAGTGCAAATAAAGTTAAAGAATTCCTAAAGGGAAGAAATCTAATTTAATTTTTTAAATTCTTCAAGTATCTTGTTATGGATTAAGCTATTTGTAACTAAAATTCCGTTTTGATGATAGACATCCTTGTTATTATAGGTCAATTCATTTCCACGCAGATCAGTCATTTTTCCTCCGGCTTCATAAATAATACAATACGATGCAGCCGAATCCCACTCTTTCATTTTGTTAGTTGTTGTAATATATGCTTCAGCTTCGCCGGAACTAATTTTTCCAACCTTTAAAGAACTTCCAATACTTGTGAAATTTTTGAAACCTAATTTTTCAATAAGCGTTTTTTCTTCATTTGAGAGGTGATGTCTAGATCCTATAACCCTAGATTCTTTGAGGTTTGAAGTTTTACTAACGGAGATTTCTCCCCAACTGCCTTCTGAATATCTAAAAGCTCCACTTCCCTTTTGGGCAGCAAAAATAGTATTTTCTGTTGGCCAACCAATTACACCTAAAACAGGTTTTTTGTTTTTTACTAAGGCAATCATCACAGTAAATTCACCAGTTTTATCTATAAAATCAGAGGTTCCATCTAATGGGTCTACTATCCAAATAATCTCTTGAGATAATCTATTTTTGTCATCCTTATCCTCTTCAGACAAAATACTGTAAGATGTCTTGGATAAAATTTTCTTAATTATTTCATTGCTCTTTAGATCAGCTTCTGTAATGGGAGAATCGTCTTTTTTTATCAAAGTTTCATAATTTTTACCATAAATATCTAAAATTGCATTTCCTGCCTCAACAACTGCCTGCAAAGCTACATCTAACTCTGGAATTTTATTAACAATTGGAATTTTTTTCAATGATAACTACCTAGGTTGTTAACTCTGGTTTTAAAGTCCACGCCACTCCAAGCATTATGAATGGAATAGACATCACGCCAATAATTGATAAAATAATATTGAATTGAGAATCGGATACTTGGGGATTATTAACTATCCAAGGTAATGGTAAGGTTACAACTACCCAAATAATACCAAGTAAAATAATTATTTTTGCTTTTTTCTTTTTGTCTTCCATAGCTACAAATACATTTTGCACAGTATTAAACTGATGTGAAATTATTTGGTTGATTGTCCTCCATCTACAGCCAAAATTGCTCCTGTAGTCCAAGAAGAATCCTCCGAGGCAAGAAACAGAACTGACTTTGCAACCTCCTCAGGCTGACCAATTCTTCCTAATGGATGATCCTTGTCCATAAAATCTCTATCTTTTGAGGTTATCAAAAACGGTTTGGTCATATCTGTATCGATCACACCAGGACAAATGCAATTTACTCTAATCCTATCTTTTGCATACTCTAATGCCCAACACTTGGTCAGAACAATCAAAGCCGCCTTTGTTGCAGAGTATGCATCAGCATTAAATCCTTCATAGGCTTTTAGTCCAGCATCTGATGAAATATTTATGATAGTCCCTGATGTTTTTTGCAGATGCGGAATGGAAAATTTTGTAAATCTAAATTGCCCAGTAAGATTTACATCTAACACATCATTCCATTCCAACTCTGAGATTTCATGCAATGGCTTTATCTTGGGAAAAACTCCTGCATTATTTACTAGGATATCCAACTTTCCAAATTGTTCTATTGTTTTTTTTACTACTTTTTTAACTTCCTCTTCTTTTCTAATGTCTGCAGATATTGGTATTGTATTAGTTAATTGATTAGCAGATTTTTCTAATTGTAAGGAATTTTTTGAGGTGAGTACTACTTTAGCACCATTTTCAGAAAAAATTTTAGCAATTTCAAATCCGATGCCTCGACTTGCACCAGTAACTAATGCTACTCTACCTTCTAATTTCAATATTTTTTCAGAGTAAAAATCGTAATTTATACCCATTAAAGAAATTTACAGGAGAAAATTTAATTTAAAATTAATCTCAGAGCAACATTGTATTCCAAATATGGGGGAGCAAGGTTTTCCTTTTTTTACAATTAATTTTGAAATTTCTTTAATTGGAATTTTTAAAATATTTTTTGATAAAAGAAAGTCTAAAAAATAAATCAAATAAATTCAAAAATTATTGGAAAATACAAAAAAAATTTCATTAATTGATAAATAGTTAGAATTACTATAATATTCAATGCCGAAGGACATTATTCCTATCGACTAAATCGCGTGGCCTCGCAGAACGAAAATGGCAATCAGGTCTCCAAACCCCCTGATCACGAGAGGAAATCTCTCATAGTTCTGTAACTAGGGGGCACGCCTCCTACTTTCTGATGATATCAACTGAAACACTCCCCCTGACATTGCCATTTGGATTGATCTGAATAGAAATTTCTTTTTGGATTGGAATCAAGAATGACTTTTCTCCATTATAATCCCACGTGTAATACTCTGAGATACCAGTCTCGTGTAATGTTCCAATCAATTCGAAATTTTCTGAAAACTCAAAACTATCTCCCTTTAATGATATCGTCAGTATCTTAGGACTGTCACCATTAGGCACAAACCTAAAAAAATATTCTCCTTTTTCTAAAACAAACTCATTGGAATATATCCCATTCTGATATAATTCGGGACTAGCTAGAGTTACATGAAAAATAGGCTCATTTTTTGTTATTTGCTGATCGGTCTGCGAGGCCAAGGCAACTATAACAATGATAATCATAACTGGAATAATTAGAAATAATTTTTTCAATTTGCTTTCTTTTTTCAAATAAGGTAAAAAAAAATTTCTAATTACGACTGAAATTCGCTCTCCCCACGCTTGAGAAAATTTTTGTAAGGTTAATTTTATTTACAGTGAATCAATTTTTACACCGGAAATTAAGTATAAATTTTAAAATCGCAAATATTGACAAATCTTCAAGATAAGTGGATTAAACAACCACAACCAGGTATTACAGAGATTATTAATGATGCCATTAAACCTAAAGGCCCGCTAAAACCCAGAGTCCAAACCGCAATTAAAAAATTAAGATTACAAATTTCAAAATTGGATGGAATGTTAATTAAATTAAAGGAAAGAGATGGAAAAATATTTCAAAGAATCGTAGAGGCGACACAGCACCACGATGGTCAAACCAGCAAAGTATTATCCAGTGAACTAGCTGAAATTAGAAAAGTTACAAAGATTTTGAGCAATGCACGAATTGCTTTGGAGAGAATCGAATTACGATTAACCACCACCAATGATATTGGTGATACCGTAATGACAATAATGCCAACTATGGGTCTAATGAAAAACCTCAAATCTTCACTAGGAAAAATAATGCCTGGTGCAGAACAAGAGATTAGTCAAATGGCAGACATGTTGGGAGGATTTATGACCGAAAGTTTCGCCGGTGATGGTGCATTTGGTATCGATGAGACTACCAGTATAGAATCTGATAAAATATTACAGGAAGCTGCAGCAGTAGCTGAAAACTCTACTGGAGATCTATTCCCCTCAGTGCCATCCTCAACTACATCATCAACAACATCCACCAAATTTCTTTAAAAATTAGTTTTCAACTGAGTGTTTCAATTTTTTTAAATTCTAAAATAATTGGTATAATTTTACTCGATTCTATCGGTGCCTTTCCAGTTTTGATTCCATTTTTTTTGATTTCTTTTCTACTACTCACAATATCATAACATCACTAATTTCTTTAAGCACTACGATAACCTAGCATGTTTTCTCGAGTAAAATGAGGGGATTTGCCTTTATATCGACAAATAGAATAATCTTAAAGTGAGAAAAAAGGAAGTAACAAAAGAAAAATTTTGTATGTGTTGTAAATCAAAAGATAATTTGCAAGCTAGTATTAATCTCCTTACCAATCCTGCTTTTCTCTGTAGTAAGTGTATTTCAATTCCGTACCGTAAAACTAAGAAATAGCTATTTTTTCTAATTCTATTTTTACTAATAGTCGATAAACTCGTTTAAACTACTATGAACCCAAATAACAATAAGCTCAAATTCTGGGGGGACTGCAAATAATTACTTCATTCAGCCTAGTGCCATTAATTTTCTAGGGTTTCTCTAGACTCTTTAATCTTCTTTACTAAATTACCCTCACTGTCTACAATCTTGTCTATTCCTGATAGCTTTTCTTTCAAATTATTAATTATAGATCCTACCTCATCAGCTTCGCTTTCTACATTTTGTCTCTTACGGGTAAGCTCTTTAATTCCTTGATTTTCTTCATCAATGTATGCACTTACCTTTTCTAATTTTTCTTTTAAATTTTTTATATCAACGGACTCATCCTCAATATCCTTCTCTAAACTAGTCCTTTTATCCTTCAAATTTTTTATCATCAAACCTACATAATCGATTGCCTCATCCAATTTGGCCCTCTTATCCATAAGGTTCCCAATCCCAATTTCACTTGATCTGTCTTCAAATGACAATTCTTCTCTAAATTCACTATTTTTAGATTCTTCTCTAGACTCCTCAGGTTTTTCTTCTACCATTTCTCCTCCCTCTTCCTTGTTTTTGAATTTATCAAACATTTTATAATTTAACTAGAAATTAAGAATAAAAAGTTATAATGTATTCTCAAAACTGACCCAATGAATGAATTTTTGTAAATAAAAAAGTGAAAGATGGAGAAATTCTAAAAAATTGAATTTCCAACCATTTGTTTTCCTTCAAGTGGATTTACTGCCTCAGATACTGGGTTCCAGATTTGAAGAAATTTGGTATTTGGGGTTGTATCGGAGGTTTTCTGAGAGCTCATCAAGGCAATGGCAAACTCGCTCTTTTCATCGGAATCTATTATTTTTCCTGAAAAAATGACCCTATAACCGAGACCCTCATTAGAAACATCTTCAATAGTTTCTAGGTTGGAGCTATGCGATTTTCCACTTAGCTTCATACCAAATTCTACTTTGGATAGATTAATGGTTCCATCGACTGAGAATTTCCAATTTTTGGTCTCCTCTTTGGAAGTTTTTCCATCAAAAATTACTATCCCTGAATGATGCCACAAGTAATCAAAATTGGGCCTCTTGGATGTTCCTTCTGATGAAAGAAATCTATTCATATCATCTTTCATAGGATTTTCTGGAAAAACACCCAGTTTTTCAATGTCTCCATCTTTGAATTTTTCAGCTACCGAATCTTCAAATTCGGCTTGGGATTCGCTCACAAGATTAGCATTTTTTTGTGTTTCTAGTTCAGATCCTTCTACGTTTTCCGCATAAGAGTAGCTAACAGCAAAAGGAGCTGTTGATAGCATAAACAAAATTGCTACTACTCTGAATGTTTTTCTATGGTATTTTTCCATAAAATGAGGATTTTTGGATGATAATTTAGGAATGTTAACGAAACGTCCTGTTCCTTATATACAAAAATGAATGAAAACTAGGTAAAAATCCTTAAAAATTTTTGAAAATTCAGAAAAGTTTGTTTTTTAATCCTTTTTCCAAAACTTTCAAAAAAACTGAGTAAAATTTTAGGCATTAATTTAATCCTAATTTTTCGTTAAAAATCAAAAATCTTCAATTTTTAGGATTTTTCAAGTGAAAAAAGGTGTTCCGCTTTGTGTTCCGCTTTGAGGTTTCAAAATATTCCTCATAAACCAACCTACTCTATACTAACACATGTCAAAACAACAATACAGGTCCGAAATGGGCATAATGGGTGATATCCTTGACGTAACTGCAAACGGCGGCCGTGATGGAATCATTATATCTGCAATATCTCGCAAAGCCAACCTATCTCACTATGCAGTACTAGACAAATGTGAGAAACTGGTAGAAGCAGGCTTGGTTGAGTCCGTGAAAAACGATAGAAATAGAGTCTTTTTAATTACACAAAAAGGACTAGAATTTTTCCAGGAATTCAAGAGATTTCAAGGTTTAGTTGAGAGCATGAATTTAAGGTATTAGCCATTGAACCCCCAAATTGTACCTATCCATAGGATGGAATCACTTGTAGAAGATGGAATGCTTTTTGTAAGGACTGAGCGTATCCTCAATACGATGATTAAGATGCCCCTTATTCTTGCAGGCTTAGTCGTCATGGCGATCGGAATACCAATGCAGACCTCATTCAGCTCTACTAGAACCCTGGAATTAACCACCTATTCAGATGGCTCTGCCCACGTATCTATTCAGTTAGATGTCGATCCATTTTTGCCCGATTATAATCTGGTTTTGTTTGGTCCGTCAGTTGATAATTTCGTAGCGGTAGGTGAGGAGGGATTTTTGCTATCAAGTGAAATTATTGAAAATCAAGCTAGTATAGACACTTTCGGATCATCTAGCATTACGGTGGATTATGATATCCATGACCTCATATCAAAAGAGGGAAGAGTTTGGACCTTTTCTCTGGATTCACCATCTGATTACACATTACTTATGCCATTAAACTCCATTATTGTTGGAATGAGTACAATACCAAAAAACATGGAAATAATGGAAGAACAAACAAAATTAGAATTATCGAGCGGTCCTACGGAAATAAATTACATTCTTGGAACCCCTCAAAATCAAATAGAGTCTCCCCCCCCACAAGCTCCTAGTCCAAATGAGGATTATACTATTCCAATCATATTTGGTGGATTAATTGCCGCTGGAATTGCAGGAGTAACTGTAATTATACAAAGAAACAAATCAAAATTATCTAAACCAAAAATTCAGGCAGAAATCGTCTCCGAAAAGAAAGCCGAGGAAAAAATCAATCCACAGGCAATTTTCGATTTTAGACCTGACATGCGAGAAGATGATAAAAAAATTGTGAGTTTTATTTCTGAAAATGGCGGGAAGGCCTTTGAGAGTGAATTAAGAAAAAAGTTTCTCCAACCACGGACAACTATGTGGAGAGCCGTTAAACGACTGGAAAGATTGGGAGTAATTGAGATCGATAAAAAAGACATGCAAAACCTAGTAACCTTAAAGAAAGATTTGGAGGAAGAAGAATGAAATCCCTTACAATTTTTGTTTTCTTGATTTTAGCAGCCGGTTTAGGTTTTGGGGGGACCCAAAGTTTGGCCTTTGCCCAGGACAACCCTCACATTTTACAAAAAATTGCTGAAGGTGCACAAAACCAAATCCAGAGTCAAATCACTAGTAGTTCCTCTGAGGAAATCAAAAACTTGTTTCAAGAAGGTCAGAGTGGAGTACTAGCTTTGGAAAACGCCCTAGCTAATGACGATTTAACCTTAGCTAGAGAACATTTTCTTTCTACGATGAAGATATTCACAAAAATTTCTCATCTTTTAACCACCCAACCAACATCACCTCCTGAGCCCAAACCAACTCCAAGTGTTCCAAATCCCTCAAGCGATCTTCATAGAATGCAAAGTTATGTTACTAGCCTAAAAGCAATAGCAAAAAATCAAAATTCATCAATGGATTTTTCTTTATTAGATAATTTGTTTTCAAATGCAAGGAATCAAATTAATAACTATCAATACGAGGAAGCAACACAAACAATCCAAGAAATCAAAGAAGCAATCATAGATTATAATGCAAAACTTCGTCAACAAGCTTCACAACAAGAAACAAATCGTGCTCAAGATTTTGCCCAGAAATATCTAGACAGACTTGATCGATTAATCGATCACGGACAAAAAACGGGAATGTCTGAAGATATCATTCAAATTCTTTCAACCTCAAGGCAAAGTCTATCTATGGCAAATACTCCATCAGAGGTAGTCAATGAAGTAAGAAAGATCCTATTACTTCAACAACAATATGAAATATCAGAAAAAAGTCTTCTAGAATTACGAATTAAGGATCTTGAAAAATCGGCTCTTGAAATTACAAACTCCGAACAATTCAATGAAGAATTCATAGAGGGGATTAACAAAAACATCTCAACCATTAAAGATCACTTGGATAACAAAGAATTTGAAAGGGCAACTGTTTTACTCAATGCACTAGTATCAATACTTGAGAAAATCCAAATTTAGTCATAATTTTCATAAACTTCATATACATTTTGCAAACAGCATTGATCATGGCTTCTAAGGAAATTAGCTTAGGTGTGGGGATTCCGATGATTGTAGTTGGTGCCTTGATGGCATGGTTATGGGCTCCATTAGAAGGTGACATGCAAAACACAGTAGAATTTGTGGGAAGTTTAATTGGAATTTTAGGCGTAGTATTTTTCATCTCCGGATTATTTTACACCAAAGAACCGGTAATGCATTAAAGCCCATTGCATAAATATTGAAAAAAATTACTACTAGTAAATGAAAGTAAGGTTATTTGAAATATTTACATCGGTAGAAGGAGAAGGAATTCTTTATGGTACAAAAACTCTTTTTGTAAGATTAGCAGGTTGTCCCTTTACCTGTTTTTATTGCGACACTAAAGAATCCTTACCTCTAGATTCTGGGAAGGAATATGACATTCAGGAAGCGTGTAATCTAATAGATTCTAATCTTAAAAACCAAACATACAAGGTTAATTTTACCGGAGGAGATCCTTTAATCCAACACGAAGCGGTAGCCAAACTAGCAAAATTTGTTCAGAATAAAAAAATCCCAACTTACCTTGAATCATCCTGCTTTGATATAGATAGATTTAATCACGTTTTACCATTTATTGATATTGTTAAAATCGAATTTAAGACCAAAGATGCTGAATTTGTTGATTTCAAACATTATGAAAAATTAATTGAAAGTGCAATTAATTGTCTTAAATCATCTGTAAAATCAAAGAAAACAACTTACATCAAAATTGTGGTAAGCTCTAAAACAGAATTAAACGAATTTTCAAACCTGGTAAAAAATATTTTCAGATCAGTTTCGAAGAATCAAATAGATGGGTTCGTAATTCAACCAACCTATGGAATAGCTGAACCGCCTTTGGATCTTCTTCTAAATCTATATGATATAGTATATCCTTATTACATTGATGTTAAAGTTGTTCCACAACTCCACAAGTTAATAGGTGCTCCATAAAATTACCACCAGGCTAAAAACTAGACTAGGTTCAAATAGTAGAAAAATTCTCTCAGAATATCAAATGGATGAAGAACGTGTAAAAAAACTTGTCAGAGAGTTAATCATTGAAATTGGTGAAGATCCCACTCGCGAAGGACTCAAAGATACTCCTGAAAGAATTGGACGAATGTATCAGGAAATCTTCAATGGATACGAGTCTGAATCTGAACTATCAGTGCAGTTTTCAGAAGATTCTGACACAGTTGTGGCGCGTGACATTCAATTTTATTCCATGTGTGAGCACCATATGTTGCCATTTTTCGGTAAAATCCATATTGCTTACTCTCCAAATGGGAGGGTTTTTGGAATATCAAAACTTGTCAGATTAGTAGAAAAATTTTCCAAACGACTTCAAATTCAAGAGCGGTTAACAAAGAATATAGCTGATGAGCTATTTGCTCAAGGAGTAAAAGGAGTAATAGTAGTAGCAGATGCAGAACATCTCTGTATGAAAATGAGAGGAGTCAGAAATGATGCTACATTGACAACCTCTGCTTCTAGAGGAGTTTATGAAAACAAGGAAGAAAAAGAAAGTATAATGGCTATGATACGCAAAACCTCCTCTAATTCTTCATTTTAACACCTGAAAAATTAAATATTCAATATTTGACAACAGTTCTATGGTTGCTCATGATAATATCCATATTCCAAAAGAGTCCTTTCCAAATTGGATATGGTATGTTATTGAGGTTTCATTGGTAATAGTAATTTCATTTGCAATTTCTTTCAAAGTTGCTGATTCTTTTGAAGTAACCCCTGATGTTGGTAACTGGATTTTAACTGGAACTTTTGGGGCATGTTTTCTTGTATGGTTTATAATAATTCGAGGTCTAATTCTCAAAAAGAAAATTCTTAGAAACAGGTACTAAATTTATTTTAAATATTTTGTCTTGTCTTTAATCCCCGATTTTTTGAATGCAAATTTTCTATTATTACATGACTCACAAACACCACAATGAAACTTTCCGTTTGAATAACAACTCCAAGTTTTAAAAATCGAATCTCCAATTGATTGGTTTCCAAATTTTATCAAATTGCTTTTAGAAATATTTTCTTTATAGGGAGACCAAATCTCTATTTTTTTTCGTACACCTGTTTTTATTCCATCAATTTCTCCTTTGTTAAACGCTGTTTCTAATTTTTTTGTAAAATCTGGCCTACAATCTGGGTAGTTTTTATCACCAGTATGGGCTCCAAAAGCAACTAAAGATGCTTTAAGGGTAAATGCCCACGCAGAGGCAATAGAGAGAAAAACGGCATTTCTAATAGGAACAACAATAGAGTAGTTAAAATTACTTGGAATCTTCTTTTTTGAACTGGTTAACACGTTAGAATTACCATATAGTTCTTTCATAAAACCAATATCCATAATTTTATGTTTTTTTAAACCTAAAATTTTTGCTAACGACTTTGCTGCAATAATTTCTTTATTGGCTTTTTGACCATAGGAGAATGAAATTCCATAAAGTTCGTATTTGGATTTTAAGTATGATGCAGCACACACGGAATCCATTCCACCACTAAATACCACAACCGCTTTTTTCATTGATTTATCTCCAAATTATTTTTTTATTGAAGCACCAATACTTGGTTTGCAGATTATTATTTGGCTTTCGATTTTTGCAGATTCAAATCCCTTAGTTATGGCACGACTAATTTTTTTAAGATTTCCAGAACTCTTTGAAAAGGCAATTACTGAAGGACCTGCCCCACTAATTGTAACTCCTAATGCACCAGCTTTTAAGGCATTTTCTTTAACTTTTGAAAATCCAGGTATCATATGTTTCCTAGCAGGTTCAACTATTACATCTTTTATTGATTTTCCAATTAGTTCCGGGTCTTTATTCATAAATCCAGCCACTATTGCGGTAGCATTTGATAAATTCAATATACTATCTGTAAATTTAATTTTTTTTGGAATCACACTTCGTGAAACTTTGGTTTTCTTTTTTGGAACTTTTAATTTTGGAACACCAATAACCATCCTAAGATTGGTTGGCGGGTCAATTTTTATGATATCGAGTGGATTTGTTTTTACTATTACAAATCCTCCTAGAACTGATGCTGCCACATTATCATAATGAATTGTACCAGCACTTGCTTTTTCACCAATCCCGGCAAATTCAACAAGTAAATTTCCATTGAGCTTTAACTTATACAATTTATCAAATGCAACTGCTGCTGCAGCAGCTGAAGCAGCACTACTTCCCATTCCAAATCCGGCAGGTACATTCTTTTTTATTTTTATTTCTATTCCATCATTCGTGTTAAATTTTTTAATCATATTTTTTACAACCACCCCAGCAGTATTCTTCCCAGGATTTGTTGGGATATCATCATCAGTTAGAATTCTTACATTTTTTGTCCTCTTTTTTGTCAGAGTAACCTCATCATAAAATGCATCCAATGCAAGTCCAAATACATCAAAACCTGGACCTAGATTTGCAGTAGAAGAGGGTGCAACAACTGTTATTGTTGTAGCCATCTAATCTTCTACCTCTTCTCCCAAATTAAGAATTCTACTTAAAGCTGCTTCTAAATTTACCAATCCATCTCCTGTTACATTAGAAATGGGAATTAATCCTTGAGCAAAACCACTAAAATTTAACCCTCGTAAAATATTGGTAGTTAGAGTGTAGGTTTCTCCATCTGATTCGGTTCCTATCGCATTTTCCAATGATCTAATGTTGTTTGACCATTGTATGATGTCTTTAAGCTTAGAACCAATAACGTCTATTTTGGTGATGATATTAATTGTAGGGATGTTTAGTCGTAACCTTATTGAAGTTGCAAGAAGGGCCAGAGAAACAAAATTAATTGGTGTAGTAATGAGAGAACCATCAAACAAAAAAATACTAGTTCTTTCTTCAGCAGTTAAATTTTCAACAATAAATTTTCCGCTAGTTCTGTAAGCAAATAATTCTACTTGACCGGGGGTATCAACCAACAAGTAATCCGGATTTACTTTCTCAATTTGATTTCTTATATCATCTATTTTTGAAGCGATTAGATCGTTTGCCATTATTAATGCTCCATTTGGTCCCAAATCATATTGTTTCATGACTGAAACAATATCGACATAATCTCTAACATCGATATCACATGTATAGGGAAGATTTTCAACACCAGGATCTAAATTCAAAATTGCAGCGAATGCGCCATTTTGTGTGTAATAATCATATAATTTAGAGGAGAGTAGAGATTTACCAGCACCTGCAGTTCCGGTTACAAAAATCGTTTTCACTACTTTCTTAAACCTAACAGTTGGCTTATATTTCAAACTAGATACAGGCACAAAAATATTGGTCATAAATTTGGGCCAACTTTCATATTTGAATTCATAAAAAAATTTTCCAATGAATTGGAGAATAATAGTGATACCTGTAACTCTTATCCCGATTCTGTTTATTGCCTTTCAATTTGATATTAAAATTGAGGATGTGTTAGCGATTGGAATTTTTCCATTTATGTTGGCAGTAATTGCAATGATGGTAAAATTGGGTGTTCAAGGAATAAAACTTGCATATATTGCACAACAATATTTAGGAAAATTTGATTCTTTTTGGAAATTAACTGGAGTAAGAGTTGGAAGTGAATTTATTAAATTTACAACACCCATGTTTGTAGGAGCAGAATTTATTGTAATTTATTATCTCCATAAAAAAGGGATCCCTCCTTCTAAATCTACTTGGATTGCAATTATGGATATAGTTACAGAGGTGTTGGCAGCTGGGTTATTGTCTATCATGGCAGGGATTATTGCACTAATTAGTGGTGCATATATTGTTGGCGCCATTATTTTAGGAACAAGTATTTTTGTAACGACACTATGGATGGTTTTATTCTTTTTATCATCAAAGAGAATATTTCAGCTTCCAAAAGTTATTTCAGGTTTAGTTGAAAAATTGGGAAAAGAAAAGGGGAAAAACATTGTAACTAAAACAAATTCTTGGATGGAAGAAGTTTGTGTGATGAGCAAAAAAAACCTAAGAACTAGTGAGTCTAAAAAAATATTTACTGTTTCATTTTCACTATCTTTATTATCCTGGTCATTTTATGGAATCTCTTTTATGATTATTGCTTTTGGAACAGGGTATGTGATAGGAGCATTCGAATCTATTATGGCAGTAATGGGAGCAAACGCTATCGGAAATTTGCCAATTACAGTTGGAGGTTCTGGATTAGCGGAATTTGGAATTGTTGCATTCTTGAACAATCAAAACCCCTTCGATCTAGAAATACTAGAAGGGAATACCATATGGAATACAGTAATTGGTTGGCGAATTGCAACTTATTATATACCAATAGGAGTTACTTGGCTTTTACTTGTAAAATTAGCCCTAAGTAAATATAGTAAAGTTAAATCGGAATAGAAACCACTTTATCTTTTAAGGGAAATTTTTGAATTATGGATTTTAAAGATAAAGTTGTTTTGATTACAGGGGCTTCCTCAGGAATTGGGCGAGCATCAGCTATTCAATTTGCAAAGAAGGGTGCAAATATTATTTTAGTTTCTAGAAGTCACGAAAAACTAGACCAGGTAGCCAAGGATTTAAAAAAATTTAATGTTTCAACCTTTGTATGTGTTTGTGATGTTTCTGATAAATCTCAGGTCAAAAAAATGTCTGAAATGGTATTAGAAAAATATGGAACAATAGATATTCTAGTAAATAATGCCGGATTTGCGATTTATGGATCCGTGTCTAAATTAACAATAGAAGAAATTGAATCACAAATGGAAACAAATTATTTTGGAATGATTTATTGCATCAAAAATTTTCTTCCTGCAATGATTAAAAAAAAATCTGGTCATATTGTTAATGTGGCATCAGTTGCAGGGAGTTTCGGCCTACCTGGTATTGCCTCCTATTGCGCCACCAAATTTGCAATGCTGGGATTTTCAGAAGGGCTTAAACACGAGCTTAAAGGAACAGGAGTTGGCATAACAGTGGTGAGTCCAATAATGGTTCGTACCAATTTCTTTGATCATAAATCATTTGAAAAAATGCCCAAATATTCACCCACCTCACTTAGTGCAGAAACTGTGGCAAAGGCAATTTTAAGAGCAGCAAATTCTCCAAGGTTAGAGATCATAGTTCCTTCTATAGTAAGAATAGCAGTATGGATAAAGACCACTTTTCCATACCTGATAAACCCAATTCTTGGTTCATCATTTAAAAAACAATGTACTATTCAAGAAAAAAACTAAATTATTCTTCATCCATGTCTGCAGATTCACTTGATCCTACATCTAACAGTTCCATTGATTTTAGATTAAATTGATAAATGGCTGCCATCTCTATCTCCTTTTCTTTTTGTAAAAATTCGGTAACTTTTTTACTTAAAGGAGCTTTGTGTTGATCAAAAATAAATTCATAAACTACTCCTTTCTCTAATTTTGAAATTTTAATTTTTTTTGGTACATCCATAGTTACAATATGCCTTCCATCTTCAACAGGATCATAAAGCTGAGCATCTATTTTATTATCGGCATCATAAATCTCTAAAATATATCCTGATCTCTTTAATTCTTCAGGTTTCTTAAATTTTGCATTTTGAATTTCATCAGAAACCCATTCAGGAATATCATCTTTCTTTTTTACCATAAATACCAGCTCTAGTTTAGTTCTTTGTCTTTTTTGCTTTTTTGCCACCACTCTAAGTAATCATCTTGTTTGTCTTCTCTTGTTCTTTCTCTTTGATTTAGTTTATATCGAATATCTGAAACTTGTTCTCTTGTTGCATAAAGTCCACATCTTTTACAAATGAAATGTTTTGTTGAAGGATCCATTTTCATTGGAAAATCTATCTCATCAAATAGCTTGAATAAATCATCTCTCCCCCTATCCTCCTCAGGTGTGTCTTCTTCATATTTAGCTTGAATTTTCTTTTTCTCTCTTGCAGTACATTCCGGACAGTTAGGCACTGCTGATATGCCTTAATTTTTTCCATAAAAGCCTTCCCACATATCTATAGATCGATTACAAAAATATCTGACACGCGGATATTATCGTCATCCCTTTCGGTCAGTTCGCCCATCGAACTCCCGCGTGCCAGATAACTAGAATTTCCAAAATATTCCTTTATCTCTTTTCTTCTAGGACCTCAATTGCAATTTTCGCTGTATTTTCAGCCCCATTTGAAACAAAATTTTTGGAAAAATCCAATAAATTTTCCATAAAGTTATCATAATTTTCTTTGATTGTGTTTATTCCATTAATCACATGTCGAGTTTTTTTGGCTAAAATGGCCAAATTCTTTCGTTCTGCCCATTCGATATTATTTGTATGCTCATCATAAATTGGAATCCCTATCACTGGTTTAGATTTACCTCCAAGTATTTCCCCCATTACAGTATGTGAACCATTTACAACCACATATCGGCTTGCACTCAACACCTCCTCCTTTTCTTGCTCCGAAAGATAACCCACATCTATCTGAAGCCAATCTATTTTTTTTTCTAAGGTTTCTGATATACTATATTTTTTTCCATTCATTCCAGTTACAGAATTAATTGAAATATCATTTTTTGCATGAGAAATTATTCTTTTCTCTTTTCTCATTTCATCATGATGGAAAACTTCTTCATATCGTTTTCCTGTCCCATCATTGGTGGATCTGTTTCCTGTCCTCATCCAATATCCAAAATCATTCCCCTGAATAATTTTTTCAAGATCAGAGATAGGAGTTTTGGGAGTATTTTTTTTATTTGTAAAATGACCCACATATGACACCTTTTTTTCTAACTCTTTTGGAAAATTTAGATTGAATTCACATAGAGTATAGGGAGGTGGAGAATCGGCTACGATAATTTTATCAGCTTTAGCAATTTGTTTTGCAATAAAATAAAGTGAAGGATAAAGATAAATTCTTGATTTATACAATTTTGGTTTAAATTGATTGGTAATGAAAAGACTTGGGATATTACGGTTTCTTGCTAAAATATTTGAACCCATATCTCCATCATTGATTACCAGATCAAATTTTTCTGAATCGTATAGTTTCCTTTCTTCTCTCAAATAATCAATTATCTGATTAACGAGTGGAGGATTTTTTGCAACTGGTAATAAAAAATTTAACATTGATAAAAAAATACTTGGACCAAATTTTCCATCAATTGGAGTGGGCATTAAAATATTATGAATCTTATCTTTTTGATTTGGAAATTTTTCTAATAATTTTTGGTAAACATGATCTTTACTAGAGAAATGGACCTCAATGTTTTCTTTCATAATGTCGGAAAACACATCATGGAATCTCAACATACGTGAATAATGACCGCTTCCCCATGGGTAAATAAATTCACCAATTTTATACATGTACAGAAATCAATTGATGTTGTTTAAATTTTCAATGATTTTATCCTAAAGAATCTAAAATATCATGCACATTATTTGGACCAATTTCTACATTTACTGTCTTCTTTGCAGATAATGCTGATTTAATTAATGTTGGAGAAATCTGAGGAACTATCTTTGAATTTATTTGGATTATTTTATTCATTTTTGAAATATTCTTTTCTAAACCGATTTCTTTAGCTTCTTCAAACAATTTGTAATCTACTCCGCTAAGTGGCATGATTGGTAACTTATTATTCTGGAATATTTTTTTAATGGAAAATTCTATTAAATTTTGGGAAAAAATTAGAGGAGACAAAGATAAGGAAATATAGTTTAAATTATTGGACTTTGCTTCGTGAAGTAAAATTTCCATTACAGAATTTATGAAGATAAGATAATTCTTTGAACCAGAAGGATTTACCTTTATATGAAAAAAATCTATAGAAATTTTTTCTTTAACTAATCTAGGAATTATTTGATTAATAATTTTGGATAGATTCATCAATTCCGATTTTTTTCGATAACAAACTATTATTTTTGAATTAAATCCTTGTTTTATTGTTTCAAAACATGAAACTGCTGATATTTCATCATAAATACCACAAATTGTATTTTCTTTTTGTGATTTAAAGGAAATACCTCCTTGACCTTCGTCTATAAAAATGCAAATGTATGCATTGTTTTTTGTCAAATAGGTATATAGTAACTTGTCATAATTTTTCTCTGTTCCAGGTTTAGCACCTAATTTAGATTTTTTTTCTATTATTGATGATGTTGCAGCAATTTCAATATCCTTTGGAAAAAATCCCTTTGAATATCCTTCCACTTTAACTAGAAACTTTTCTCCTTTTAGAAGCAAGTTTCCACCTAAAGAAGTAATTTCAGATACAATAGTCTTAAAATCATTTTTTACCTGTCGAGCAATTGCTATTTTCTCAACCCCAAAAAGTAAATTGATAGCAGATGAGGAAAAAACAGGATCAGTTGAATTAACTAAAATAACTTCTCCATCTCGTTTTATTGCTTGATATTCTTGATTTCTAATTTTTAGAATTTTTTTGATATTTAAAATTAATTGAGGAATTTTATTTTTGGAAAATACTGTAGGAAAAACCACTACATATGAAACCTCTTTCATCTTTTTTCTTTTGAATTTTACTTGTTTATAATTTAGGATAAAAATCACGGGTAATCAATATAAAACAATTAACAATGGATCTTTTGTGGTAAAATTTACTCAAAGAGAACTCGATGAGGTTAACCCTACATTAAAAACTGCAGAAGATGCTCTAAAATGGACATCAGATAACCTACATCCTAAGGTTGCAAAGGCATCAAGCTTTGGGGCTGAAGATTCACTATTAATTGATATGATGACAAAAATTAATCCGAAATTTCGGTTTTTTACTTTAGATACTGGAAGGCTTCCCCAAGAAACTTATGATATAATGGATAATCTTTCCAAAAAATATAATGTGATTTTTGAAGTAATGTTTCCTGATGCAATGGAAGTACAGGAAATGGTTCAAACCAAAGGAATCAATCTATTTTACGATAGCGTGGAAAACAGACGTCTTTGTTGCGGAATTAGAAAGGTAAAGCCATTGCGAAAAATGTTGGCAAATTTGGATGGATGGATAACAGGAATTAGGAGAGATCAAACCTCAACCCGTGGAAATGCAAAAATGCTTGAAATTGATGAAAAATATGACGGAATCGTCAAAGTAAATCCCTTACTAGATTGGAGTTGGGACCAAGTTTGGAATTATATTAAAAAGAATAACGTGCCTTACAATTCTCTTATTGATAAAGGATATTCCAGCATAGGATGTGATCCATGTACAAGAGCCATTAAAAACGGTGAAGATTTAAGAGCAGGCCGTTGGTGGTGGGAAAATGATGAAACCAAAGAGTGTGGATTACATTCACCTGAAGGAGTATAATAATGAGTAATGAAGCGATCAAACCCCATGGTGGAATTCTCGTAAATAGAATAAACAAAATTGATGCTTCGGGAATGTTTCCCGTATCAATTTCAGAAGATCTTGCTAACGATGTTGAAAATATAGCAGATGGGATTTTTAGTCCTATTGAAGGATTCTTAGGGCAACAGGATTTTGAAAATGTGGTATCTAAAGGTAGATTGTCAAATGGACTAGCTTGGACCATTCCAATTGTATTAGATGTAGAGGAATCAACTGCAAAAAAAATGAAAGATGCAGGTGATGTTTTACTACAAAATCATCAGGGATTGGGTGTCGCTGTACTTCATGTTGAAGAAACATTTTCTTTTGATAAGGAAAAAACTACTCAAGGAGTATATGGAACAACTGATAGTTCACACCCTGGCGTGGCAAAAACTTTGAACATGCAGGATTTTCTTGTTGGTGGAAAAATTGATTATATTCAAAGACCAGAAGAAAGTGAAATTAGAAAAAACAGATTAACTCCTTTACAAACAAGAGAAGCGTTTGCTCAAGCGGGTTGGAAAACCATCTGTGCTTTTCAAACACGAAATCCTCCTCATGTTGCCCATGAGATGCTTCAAAAAACTTCAATAACTACAAGAGATGGTGTATTTGTTAACCCAATAATTGGAAAGAAAAAATCAGGTGACTTTGTTGATGAAGTAATCATAAAATGCTATGAAACCATGATTCAAAACTATTATCCAAAAAACAGATGTAAACTTGGAACTTTACATACTGAAATGAAATATGCTGGCCCAAAAGAAGCCATCCATCATGCAGTAATGAGACAAAACTATGGATGTACTCATATCATTATTGGAAGAGATCACGCAGGAGTAGGAAATTTTTATGATCCTTTTGCGGCCCAAAAAATATTTGACAGTTATCCCGAATTAGAAATAGCCCCTGTTTTTTTCCCAGCATTTTTCTATTGCAGAAAATGCCTTACATATACAAATCCAAAAGCATGTCCACATGGTGATGATTCAAAAGAACAAATTAGTGGAACAAAACTAAGAGAAATGATTCAAAATGGTCAAGCCCCATCAGAATTTATCTTAAGACCCGAGGTGGCAAAAGTAATCTTGGATCATTCACATCCATTTGTTGACTAGATATTTATTCAATCAAAAGTAGTTTAATCTATGAAAACTCTAATCCTATTAATTTTTCTCACTGGGTTTCTTTTTTCACCTGCATTTGCTCAGGAAGTCAAAAACCCCTCTGTCATTATTGATACAATAGAAATTCCATTTGAGGAGTTTAATAAAATTTCAAGGGAGGCAATAATAATTGATTTACAAAATGACCATGCAATAAGCTGGCAATTAACTATTGATAACAATCTTGTATATGAAAATCCTAAAGGAAATGGAGTTTTCAAATTTTATGATAAAAATTCTGACAAATTTGTAGAAATAGGTATGGGTGCGCCACCTGATGAAAAATTTTGGGTTGCGGTAAATACTGAAAAAGAAGGATATGTAGTTGTACAAAGAGACCTAGAAAGAGGTTGGTATCCTGCAACCAAATTAATAATATCATATACTGAACGAGGTGGATTAACTGTAAACAATGGAGCAAGAATTACCGTTTCGAATCTAAATATAGGCTCATTTGTAATTGATTCATATTCTGTTTATGGAATGGAGAGTCCCACTGATCCTCCAGCAGTAAATTCTGGTAGTATGATAGTTGAAATTCTTTCAGGAGATCCATCGGAAAATGTAATTGCCTTATTTCCTTTTTATCTAGCAGCTGCTATTGGAATTATTGTGGGAATTTTATTTTTAACTAAAAAGAGAACTTAGATTTGTAATATTTACAATTTTTTTTGATCTTACAAACATCACACATTGGAGATATTGGTTTACAAATATTCTGACCATACATTACAAAGGTATCGTTTATTTCAAGCCAAAATTTTTTCGGAATTTGCTCCATCAATTCAAATTCTGTTTCTTCCGGGGTTTTTGTATCAACTAAACCTAGTCGATTTGATATTCTATGAACATGAATATCAACAGGTATAGCTGGTTTATCATACGCATAAACTAAAACACAATTTGCCGTTTTTCTTCCAACCCCTGGAAGTCCTACTAATTTTTCAAGGTTATCTGGTACTTTTCCTTTATATTTAGAATCAATAATCTTTGCAACTTCAATAATTCTTTTAGCTTTAACATGGTAAAATCCAATTGGCTTGATAATTTTTTCAACATTTTTTAATTTGGCATTTGCAAGGTCCTTTGCATTTTTGTATTCAGAAAACAAAGCTTTTACAACTTTAGTAGTACTTTCATCTTTTGTACGGGCAGATAATATGGTTCCAATCAGTATGCTAAAGGGACCTCCTGTTTCTGCCTCGTGGAGTTCTCTAAGAGCTGTCATTCTTGGTGGCTTGACAGAATTCATTGTGTTCTTCATCCCTTGTAAAATTTTTTTCATCACTACCAAATTTTTTACGTACAAGTATTATATCTGTAATAATCAATAATTGTTATTGGAACTAACAAGGGAAGAAGAATCTGCCTTAAAAGGTGACCAAGGTGAGACCATGCAGACAGCTTATAGAATTTTGGTGGCAACCGGGGAGGCAACTGATGCAGAAAAACTAATTCCAATAGAGTGGGCCCATCTTTCCGGTGTTAATTATAATACAATTGGTGATGCTGGTGAGGAATTTCTCTCAAAAATTAGTAAAGATGCTAGAGTAAAGGTGAAGACCAGTCTTAATCCCATGGGATTTGATATTGACAATGTTTTAAATTATAATTTAGAGGATAATTTCATCTCAAAACAACTTTCCATTAAACAATCATATGAAACAATGGGAGTTATCCCTTCATTTTCTTGCATACCTTACGAAATTTTTGATATTCCAAAAAAGGGAACACAGGTATCTTTTGCTGAAAGTAATGCTGCAATTCACGCAAATTCTTTTGATAATTTAAAAACAAACAAAGAAAGTGCATTTAGTGCTTTGGCAAGTGCTTTGACAGGTAAAAGCCCATATTCTTCGCTAAGAAAAGAAACTTCACCAAAACTCACAATTCGAATGAAAGTTGAGAATCCTAATGAGCTGACTTTTGGAATGCTTGGATTTTTTGCTGGGAAGGTTGGAAATGAATCAGTAAACATTTCCGGAATTGGACAGATGGATCGTCGAAGCTGTAAATCACTTTGCGGGGGAATGGGTACTTCAGGTACATGTGCAAAATTTAATTTCGATGAAAATGATCAAGAATCTGAAAAAATTGATTTTGATAAAAACGAGATGTCTAAAATTTATGATGAATTAAACACATCCGAAAAAGGGGATTTAATTACTCTTGGAAGTCCTCAACTGGGATTAGAAGAAATTTCAGATTTAGTTGTAATGCTCAAAGGAAAGTCTTTCAAAAAAAGATGTATGATATTTTGTCCTAGATCTGTAAAAGAACAAGCTACAAAAATAGGACATACCAACCAACTGGAAAAAGCAGGATGTGAAATCCTTTCAGATTGTTGTACTTGTCTAACACCATTGATAAGGAAAGAAGAAGTTGATGGAGTAACCACAAATAGCATTAAAGGAGCTTACTATCTTAAAAATTCTAATGGTGTAGATGTAAATCTAAAATCACTATCTGAAATTATTCAAGATGAGACCAGATGAAAAAAATTTTAGTTAAAGGAAAAGTTAAAGGAACCATCCTAAAATCCCAAAAACCAATTAATTTTCTGGGAACAATGGATAAAAAAACTGGGATAATAAATGACGAGCATCATGACTTGTTCCAAAAATCTGTAAAAGGCACAATTTTGGTATTTCCCTATGGAATAGGTAGCAGTGTAGGTGCTTACACAATCTATTCAATCAAATCTAATAACTCTGCCCCAATTGCTATGATTTGCAAAAAGGTGGATCTTACTGTAGCAACCGGATGTGCATTAGCAAATATTCCTCTTGTAACAACAACAAAAGAAGAATTCTCATCACTTGAAAATGGTAAAAAAATATTATTAGATACTGATTCTTCTAATCCAATAACTTTTCTTGAATAACTTCTCCATTAGGCTCCATCTCTTTGAAGACAATTCCTTCAAATTTTTTTATTTCAGTTTCTAAATTTTTCCAATAATCCTTTGGTAATCCAGCTTTTTCACAAGTATGTTCAATAAATTCCTGCTCATTCCATCCATATTCTATAGGAACTTGAGGTAAAAGTAATCCTGAACTATAATCATACTTTACAATTAATCCATCTCGCCCCACTTGGATTTTTGATAAATATTCCTTAGGATCACTTACCTCTATTTTTATTGGGGGTGTTAGAACAGTCACCTCAAAAGTAATTGAATCAAGTTCTTCAAGTCTCACTGGAGGAAATCTCGGATCTTCAATAGCTGCTGAGATGGCTGCATCTTCAAGAGCATTAAATAATTTTTTATCTGGTAAAGGATATCCTATACAACCACGCAAACCTATTGAAGTATTCAAAGTTACAAAAACCCCAGCTTTGAAGGAAAAATTTTCTTGAAATCCCTTCTCCAATTTGATTCTGATTCTATTTTTCAGAAATTCTGTTACAATTTTCCTTGCAGTTCTTACAAGAATTTCACCGTCTTTCTCTGAAATCTTCAATTTATCTTCCAATTATTTCACTCACAAATTTTTGAAGATTTTTAATATGCGTTCCTTCCCAAAAAATTTTATTGCAAACTTTACATATCCAAAATTTTTCATTGTATTCTAAAACTTTTGTAGGAATTTTTTCGTGAATATTTTTTTTTAAAACCAATTCGGTTTTAGAGTTACATTTTGGACATCGTGCCCTTTCGCCATTTATACTAATTGTTTTCAAATTCAAATTTTTTATCATATCACGAAATTGCTCAATTTCTTCATTATTTTTTAAAAAAATAGCCTCAAGTCCAAACTTTTTTGCTTGACCTACCAAATTTTTATCTTTTGAAATAATAATTCGTTTATCCTTCTTTGCAAGTCTAATTAATTCATCGTCTTCTATATCTGCTAAATATTTAGTATCATAACCCATAATTCTTAATTTTTTTGCAATATTTCCCAACATTGCATCTACGAAAAATATTGGTTCAATTTTATTGTCATGAGGCATCACCATAACCCACTTCCTTAATCTGACTTTGACCAGCTGGAAGGACACGGACAAAGTCATCTATGCTTATTTGTTTTGTAATTTCTTCCTCTAACTTTGAAAACTCTAACCTAATTTTTTTTGCCACTTCAACCATATCTGAGCCATGAGGTTCAATAATTGCAAAACAAATAGAATTTTTTTTAATTGGTGTAGGTGGGCCAGATGTCAAAATAAAATGATCATCTTGTGGTACGATACCAACAGCTAATTTCAGGGATGGTATATTTACAAAATTTCTTTTACCTTCAATAGTAAAAGATCCTTTTGGAAGAAATTGACCACTCGGGGCTGATTTTTTTACCTGGTTAGGGAAAACCCAAAAAGCACTAAGACCATGCATCCCTTCTCTCCAAGCTCTGCTAAAACAAACTGTCGCATGAGCTACCTCATTCATACTAAGCATAGATGGATTTTCAGCGTCTTTTAATATAAAAAATGGGGATCCAAAAATATCTCCATGAAAAATTCGGTCATTCTTACCAAGATGCTTCCTAACAACCGCCGAATTTGATGGAGCATCACGCCCTCCTATTGCAAGCATTCCATCAGAAGTAAAAAACCATCTATAACGCTCATACCAATTTTTTTTCCTAACTTCTGAAACTAAAACCTCTTTTTGGTCCAACTCAGTTTTATTTTTTAATTTCTCAAGTTTTTTCTGGGTTTTATGTTTGATCTGTTCAATCGATTTAATTGCACCAGATTGTCGTTTTGCTTCGTTGAACAATCCTGAGGCGATCGACTGGAGAGGTGCTTGTGGATTTATTTTTATTTTTTCTTCTCTTATTACAATTAAAGAGACTCCTTTTTCTTTAATTAATTGGGCATGGTGTTCACCTAGAATACTTTGAGCGTTAGAATCTTCTATGGAGATTATTCCTTTTGATACCATCTCAAATAGAGAATTTGCAAGATTTGTAATGTATTTCGATTTTTCCTTTACTGTTTCAATGGCTTTTTCCTGTTCAGATAATTGAGTTTCTAGGTCCTTAATTTTTTTGTCAGATTCACTCGTTTGTATACTTCGTCCTTTTTTTAAAATATTTTCCGTAAAAACAGTATCTAATCCTTCCATGAAACTTTTAACAGAGGTACATTTTTCTTCTAATTTCCCGAATTTAATGGGAACTACCTCAGTTTTGTCATTATGTATTATTATTGGATCATGATTACCTGAAGTTACATTTTTAACAATGGTTTTAGTTGTTTGAAAAATTTTTTGAACTTCTTCATTACTTAAACTAGATCCAATTTTTTTTGAATCAATATTAGCTAATTCAAATATGCCTTCAACATATTTTTTTGGCAACCCCAAGGTTCTTCCAAGCCACTTTCCTCCAATTAATTCAGAATTTTTAAGTTCTTTAAAATTTGCATCTGTAATATTAAAAATATCGATTCCACTTTGAGGTGGTGCCACATATTTTGTTCCCACCACTAACTTACGATGTCTTACATCTATAGAGTGCTGTAAGGCTAGAATTTTCATTTCTTCATTACAAAGTAAAATATTTCCTTCACCAAAAAATTCACCAATAATTACAAATTCCTTATCAAACCCCGTAAATGTAAAATATGCTATCCTTTCAGATCCAATCTGCTCTATTTTTTTTATTTTAAATCTTAGAAGATCACTTCGTAATCGTTTTAATAATTTATTTGGTTCTATTTGATCTATTTTTACAGAAGTTAACCAAACTCCAGAAGTAGAAATCATCATAAAAATATCTGATTTTTCTGGATGGTGTAATTTGAATAAAATACTATCCCTAGTTATTCCCCAAATATTACTAACATAGTAACCTTGTACTTCTTTTGAAATTTTATTCACTAAATAATTCAGCTCAATACCGGCAAGGGTCATAGAAAAATATTCAAAGAGTGAAATTATATCCTTACGGTCTATTATACTTATTTTCTGACCAAAGATTTTAAACGAGGATAAATGGAGACACACTAGAAATTTACTTGGCAAAACATAAAAAGAAAATATCAAAACCAACTCCTAATCCTAAAGATTCTAAAAAGGATCCAATTGAAAGTACACCTGAGGATACTCCAGAAATTGAATCGACCGAACCTCCAACTAATCCTCCTTCCGAACCTGAAACAAACCAGGCTGAAAATAGTGAAAAAGATAGAAAACTAAACAAATTATTTTGGCTAAGAGTTTGTCTAGCTATTATTGCAGGTACCATAGCCACTTTTATCTTTGAAGACATTGAAGGGGAGGAAAGACGCTGGGCTTCAATCGGTTTTATGATTATTATTTTTGCTGGAACCATAGTTATAGCCAAAGGAATGAAAATGCAGTTACCCTCTTCTGATAGAAAAAAAATTGTTACACAAGGAATTGGAAGCTATATTTTCTTGTATTTGTTTACTTGGATTGTAACATACACTCTAGTTCACGCAGGAAGTGCTTCCAGTGGAATTAATCTGTAAATTTATCCTTAAAACCAAAGGAAAATAGCTTATGTGGAATTATAAAACTCCCGGTATTCCAGATGATTTTTTTGAACGAACGGAAAAAGTCCCCATTACAAAAGAAGAAGTTAGAGTAATACAATTAAGTAAAGCACGATTAAGTTCTGGACAAACTGTGTTTGATATAGGATGTGGAAGTGGTTCCATTTCAATTGAAGCGGCATTTCAGGTAGAAAACTCTGGGAAAGTAATCTCAATTGATTATGATTCAAATGCAATAAATTTAACAAAAAAAAATATTGATAAATTTGGAGTTTCTAACGTTTCAGTTATTTTTGGTAACGCCAAAGAAAAAATTCCAGAATTAGAAATTGCTGATGCTATATTTATTGGAGGAACAGGGGGAGATACAAAAGAAATTGTGGAATTGTGCCAAGATAAACTAAAACCTGGTGGAAGAATAGTAATTGGAATTATCTTAATTGAAACTCTTTATTCTGTTTTATCCATTCTCGATAAATTAGAGTTTAATTCCGTTGACATTACTCAAGTTACTATTTCGAAGAGTAGAAAAACTACTAAAGGTACCATGATGTTAGCTAGAAACCCTGTAACGATTATTTCGGCAACTAAAATTTAATCTAGCTTTTTAATTGGGAAGAAATTCCCTATATTCATGCCTGAACTTATCGGAATCGGAGTAGGACCAGGAGATCCAGAATTACTAACAGTAAAAGCTGTTAACGCGATTCACAATGCTGATGTAATAATGTGCCCTGCCTCAAAAGAGGATAGACCCAGTATCGCCTTGTCTGTAGTATCAAATTTAATTGATAAATCTAAAAATCAGGAAATTGTACGCTTAATTTTTCCTATGACAAAAGATAAAGAAATACTTGAAGCATCTTGGAAAAAAAATGCTAAAATCATGGCAGAAAAAGTTTTGTCAGGAAAAAATGTGGTTTATCTTACGGTGGGGGACCCCTATTTGTATAGCACCTGGATGTATATGCATAAGGAGATTAAGACAAATCATCCTACAATGAAAGTTAGTGCAATTCCTGGAATTGTATCAATATTTACATTTGCATCTAAAGTTGGTATAAGTATCGCGGAGGGTGCAGAAAAAGTTTCAATAATTCCTTCTTGCTATGATTTGAGTACGGTCAAGGAGATTGCAAAAAATTCTGAAACAATGGTATTTCTTAAGGATGGTAGGTATTTTGATCAGGTTATAGATTTACTAAAAGAGTCTGGATTTCCTGATAATTCTATTTTTGCAATTGGCCAAGATCTTGGAACTGAAAATGAAATAATCAGAAAATTAACATTAGGTGAAGTTAATGATGGAACTTTGACTACAAAATACTTTTCAATTTTGGTGGTAAAACGTGTCTGAGGTATACTTTGTAGGTTGTGGGCCAGGTGATCCTGAACTCATAACAATTAAGGCTAAAAAACTAATTCAAAAAGCAGACGTTGTAGTATACTCTGGTTCATTAATACCCTCTTCCATTCTAAAACTTTGTAAAACAGGAAAACTTTATGACGCTTCAAGATTAGTTCGAGAAGAAATTTTTAATATTTTGTTAAAGAATGCAAAAAAAAACAAACTAGTTGTGAGGCTGCATGATGGTGA
>JBFIPZ010000002.1:0-63932 GCA_041609855.1 Nitrosopumilaceae archaeon
CTGTTCTATAAATCAGGTAACACGCTGTCGCAATTTTGCTTATTCTTGGATCTTTACTTTTCATGTCTTTTTCAATCGTATCTTTAATCTTTTCAATCTCTTTTGCAAGGTGAACAGCCTTTTCGTATTTTGCCTTGTCTCGGTCTTGTTTTAGACCTGCAGTATCTGCTAACCATACATACTTTCTTTTTTGTGTAAGATAATCAGTCCAACCTGCCAACCACATTGATTCTTTATCATGAACAATCTTACCCCAGTCTCCCTCTGGCACTTTGGCTTCCTTGCCAAGATTTAGTGTAACATCTTTTGGCGTAACTGGTGGTTTCCATCTACCTCGAAGTGGATGCTCACCTCTACCAATGAATATTCCAGGAGGCTCTGCCATATAGTTGCCAACTTCGACTTCTTTTCCGTCCATTATGGCCTTTCCATATTTTTCTTTTAGCTCTTCTCGTAATTCCTTTCTTTTAGCAGCAATGGCCTTCTTTTCCTCTTTACTCATCATTTCTTTGAGATCTTTTTCTTTGTCGACAATCCGGTAGGCATCAGAAAAATCAAGGTCCTCATATGATATTTTTTTGAATTTAGAAGGTAGAGTTTTTACAAAATCTTTAGTAAAGTTTTTCTGAAAAACCTTGTCAAGTGCATATGGTGTATCTTTTTTCTTTGCCCATTGGTATATCATCTCCTCTTGGTTAAGATCTAGTGGAACTTTTTCCCCTTTGATCTTTAGTTTAATCCCTCGAGATTCAAAGGGAGGGGGAAACAAGATTCCATTGTGTTGTAGAGTTTTCCATTTCATTTCTTTTCATCATTAAAATTGCGGACTTTGACAAAAACTAGATTTTATGTGTATATCAATTTAACGTAGGCGTAAAATCAGGCTGGAAATAGCTCTTTAGACATGTATTTCTCAAATTCGAGGTCAGATTTTGACTTTTTTGCCTCCATAAACATTGCCGCATCAGTCCCCACCAGATATCGTGGCAATATCTCCTCATCATGTAGTGCCTTGATTACAACTTTTGCAACCTGAGCTGGAGATGTTCCCATCTCTACCATCATTTTCAATCCAGCAAGAATATTGTCAGTTATTTGTTTGTACTTTGGGTCTTTGTTTGATTTAGGAATTTTCATTGAATCAAAAAAATTGGTCTTTATTACCCCTGGCTCTATTAGAGTAGTTCTAATTCCAAACATCCCAAGTTCATATCGCAAGCACTCACAAAGTCCCTCCAGTGCAAATTTTGAACTGATATAAGCCGGAGAGCCAGGAAAACCCATCCTTCCTGCAACTGAACTAATATTTACTATGGTTCCTGAACCTTGTCTTCTCATTATTGGTGCAACTTCTTGAATAATTTTTACAACGCTGAAAAAATTGGTTTCAAACTGTCTTCTAAAATCATCCATTGTCACATCTTCCGTACATCCAAACTGACCGTATCCGGCATTGTTTACAAGAACATCTATCCTATTGGTATCTGATATTATTTTTTTTATAGCTGCAACAATGGACTCTTCCTTATCCACATCTAACTCTATTACTCTTATTGGAAGATTTTCACTATCTGTAATTTTTTTTAAATCTACTGCTTTACTTGTATCTCTCATACTTGCAAATGTTTGATAACCATCTCTCGCTAATGCCAGAGCAGTTTCATAACCTATTCCTGAAGAACTCCCAGTGACAAGCGCTACTTTTTCCATGTGGTATCTTGAAACACGTTCTATTTATCCCATTTTGATTTTACACAAGAGGCCTATCCCCCTCAGCTGGATCCACTAGTTTTGTTTTTTCACCGGAATTAATTCTTGAAAGAATTTCTAGAGAGGATTTTTTGTGTAAAAATTCATTATTATTTCCACATCTGTATGAAAAGGTGCATCGAGGACACCCAGATTCATTTTTACATGGACATTCTTTTATGATTTTCATACTTCTCTCTAAAGCCTTTTCAAATCTATCATATAGTGCCTTACTAGCACCATTACCTCCAATTGCCCCATCATAGATGAAAATCAGACCTGAAGAACCAAGAGAAATACCTCCAAGATCCTGGGAAACACCGCCTGTTATCATGTTGCTTCCCTCAATTACTATATGCTCTGTGGCATGATATCCACTAGCCTCAGTATATTCTTCATCTTCTGCAATTTGAATCTCTTTTAGGGGTCTTGGTGCATGAAAAACAATTCCCTTTGTGATAAAATCATACTCTAGTGGTTCCTCTAACATTACCCTTTCACCTTGGGTGACTTCTTGTCCTAACTCAATGTTGGCATATCCGTAAACTTGTTTATTGATATGTAGCTTGCAAAAGGCAACCTCAACCTCAAAGGCTTTCCTTCTTTCGTAAATTGTCTCAATGGTTGGCCACTCTTCAGTTAATGCTTTAGTGTAATATGGATAGTCCTTTGGAATCCTTTCAATTTTGGCAAAATTCTTTTTTGGATATCCTAATTCTTTAACTCTATAACGTGTTCCAGCTAAAAAATAGATTGCATCCTTATGGAGTTCTTCTAAGGCTATGGGTAATACTCTGTCACCAACCTTTCTTTCATTAAAAAAAATATTAACAGATTTTCCAATACCTCTGATGCTAAAATCATTTAACATTGAATTAATTTTATCAAAATTTGGAGTGATCCTATTATTGTATACGCAAAGATTTCCTTGTTCTAAATGATAATTAATTACGTCTTGATGTTCTTTTAATTCGTGCTTTGAGATTGGTTTGTCGCAGGCCATTGCCAACAATTGAAATTCTTCAACAAATGGATTTTTAGGATCAATGTATGTCCTCTCAATATCTTCAAAATAGTCATCTGGGTGATTTTTGTAATATTGGGATATTGGGTCATTGCCAAGTGCCAAAAACGCATATCCTCTCTGTCCCTTTCTTGCAGCCCTCCCTATTCTTTGAATTAATCTATTTACAGGAATCGTAGAGGAGATAACTCCATCAACATTTCCAACATCAATTCCCAACTCTAAGGTGGGTGTGCAAGATATTGCTTGAATAGAGTCGTCTTTGAACTGTTTTTCAACTGACTTGCGATAGTTTGCCATCAGGCCAGCCCTGTGAACTTTGATGTTTATTTTTTGTTTTTTGGCTTGCATGGCTAAAAGTTCGGAATTTAGATGAGAGTTACTAAAGACCATTGTTTTGTGATTTTTTTCAGTTAATCTTTTTGTCAAATCCACCATTAGAGCCCTCTGAGTTCTAAGTGATGGGAAGAGCATTACAAAATCAGTCTGGCCTTTTTTTCCAGACCCATGAATTATCTCCATCTGAACCGCAAAAAGTTTTTCACAAAACTCTTTTGCATCCTCCAGAGTGGCTGAGGCTGCAATAAATTGAATCTTTTTTGCGCATACTCTTTTAAGCCGTTTAATGATATAATGCACGTTTGAGCCAAAAATTCCAGAGTAAACATGAGCCTCATCTACTATCAAAACTCTAACAGTGGTCAAAAGTGAGGAAAATTTAGTTTGATGCCACAAATGATAATGAATCACATCAAAATTTGTGACAATGATTTGTGGAGGATGGTCTAAAATCCCTCTACGTTCTGTTTGTGTTGTATCCCCATCAAAGACTTTTACATTTACTCCAATTTTTTCGGCAAAGTTTGTAATTTTGGGATACTGATCCCTAGCTAAAGCCTTTGTAGGATAGACAAAAACTGCAAACACATTGCCAGTATCTGCAGAATTTTTTATTTTTTGCAGGACTGGAATCAAAAAGGCCTCGGTCTTTCCAGATGCAGTTGGAGCTTCAATTATTACATTTTCACCAAACAAAATTTCTCGAATCGCTTCTTCTTGAAATTTGTAAAAATGATCTATGTGAATTTCTTTAAGATGTTCGGTAATTTTCTCTTCAAGACCTATTTCATCAACACTACAACCCATCTTGGGTTCAGGATTTTTTAAAATCTTGTACTCTGAGATATAGTCTTTCTTGGAATAAAGAATATTCTCAGTTATTAGGTCAGGTTGGTTTTTTCCTATCATTTTTTTAATTTCTTTTTCATCTCTTATGATTCCCTCGTCTTTTAAATCCTCAGAGATGCCTTTTTCTGATACTAGGCCTTTATCAAACCTAGATAAAAATTCCAAAAACACTTCGTCATAATTTTTTGAAAATTCTAGTAAATCTTCTATTCCACAATTGCTACATGAAATATGTATTTTTTTATTAAAAGTTTTTTGAATTTCTATTTTTGATTTACATTTAGGACATGAAAATTTCATTTAATCTCAAATCTGATGAAAATCAATCGAGATTTATTGGTTGAGGGTAAACTGATATCTAATTTCACGACATTATTAAGATGGGAATTTATCTGGAATTCTAAATTTGAAAAAGATCGAGATAAACAAAATTTACAATCTAAATTGTATAGAAGGAATGAAATCTATCCCCAAAAATAAAATTGATTTGGTGATAACTGATCCTCCATTTGCTATTAATTTTAAAGCAAAAAAGGCAAATTACAATCGCGTTTCCTCAAGAGTAATTTCGGGATATAATGAAATCGAGGTTGAGGACTACTATGATTTTACCTACTTGTGGATGACAGAAGCCTATAGAGTCCTAAAAGAATCAGGTAGCTTGTATGTTTTTTCAGGATGGAACAATCTTAAAGATATTCTAAGAGCATTAGATGATGTTGGATTTATAACGATTAACCATATTATATGGAAATACCAGTTTGGCGTAGTTACAAGAAAAAAGTTCGTGACATCCCACTATCACTGTCTCTATGTCTGTAAGGATGATAAGAAACGAAAATTTTTCCCCTTTGCCCGATTCAAAAAAGAGGATAAAACAAAGGAAGGGCGTAGCCTACATTATAAGGATAAAGAGGATGTTTGGGAAATTAAAAGAGAATATTGGACAGGAGATGAGAAAACTCCAACCAAACTTCCCTCTGAATTAATTGAAAAACTATTGCAATATTCTAGCGAAAAAAAAGATATAGTATTGGATCCGTTTCTTGGTTCGGGGCAAGTTGCAGTGGTTAGTAAATCAATGGGAAGAAAATTTTTAGGTTTTGAGATCGTTCCGGACTATTACAAATTTGCAAAAAAGCGATTGGATAAAAATATCTACAGAATAAAAAAATCAAAATAACCTAATCTAATTTTTGATTTTCTGAACCATCACTCTTTTTTTGCCCCATTCTATCTGATATTAATTTTTTTAGCTGCTCATCTGTTTTTCCTTCTGGCTTAACACCTAGTGATTTTGCGATGATTTCATTTTTCTGCCTTTCATTTTCCACTGGACCTGAAATATTTACCGTTTCATTGGAGACTTCTTTAACCTGGTTTTGAAAATCTGTTTTTGCATTATTGTATTCACTTACTGCTCTCCCAAGTTTTCTAGCTGCACCAGGAAGCTGCCCAGATCCTAAAAATAGAATCAATGCTACAAAAATAATGATTATCCATTCGCTACCTAGAATATTCAAAGAGTGTTCAATCATGGATTAGAATGACTTTGTTTAAAATTAAACCTAATGCTTTTCAATTGACTTTCCCAAGCCTCGGGAATTTGAAATCTAAATTCTTTGCGTTCTTTGAGGTTCCAGCTTTTTCCTCGAAACTATTGCAAGTATTGCGACCCCAATCCCAATCACGAAAAATACCAAATATGGCGCCTGGTCCCCAAAGGACTGTGTAATTGGTCCTCCCAGTGTTGGACCTAATGCCCACCCTATACCAAAAACTGTTTCATATGCGCCAATCATCTTACCAGAGATTTCCTTTCGTGTTTTACTCAAAATAATCTCCAAAGTTAATGGGAAAAATATACTAAATCCAAATCCCATAAGGACCAAAGCTACTCCAAATAAAATTACAGAATCTGATACCACTGACAATGCTAATCCTGCTGAAATTGCAAAAGTAGCTGCAATTAGAGTTTGACTAGTGCGTCGTGAAAACTTTCCTGCAAGCGCAAGCGATATTACTCGTGATACTCCAAATGCAAAATACAAAAGTAAAATATCCGTATCTGACATTCCGTTGTCGTTTAGAAACGCTGGATAAATAGACAAAATTATTCCAAAAGAGGAAGTGCAAAAGATCAAAAGGATAAGGACTTCGGGAAATCTTTTCATCTCCTTTATAGATGCAAAAGAGAATCTTTGATGATGATCCTTTCTACCCCTTCTTGATACGAGTAGTGCTGACACTATTGCAGTTGCCAAAATAAATGCCGTTACCTGAAAGAGAATTCTATATGTAATGTCAAGCCCTTCTAGGAAAACTGTTCCAAGTAAAGGCCCTATCATAAACCCTAAAACAAAAAACATTGTAAACCAGGAGATATTCTTGACCCTGTCATTTTCATTACTCTCATTTGAAATAATTGATTCACAAGGAGGCCAAAAAAAAGCATGAGCCACACCTGTCATTATTCTAAATCCCATAATTTCTGGAACAGATTGTGCAACAGAAAGAAGATAGATTGAGGCAGAATTGATTGCTGCACCTATGGCAAGAAGATACCCGTTATTGAACTTGTCAAGAAGAATTCCAACAAAAACTGGGATGAACATGTAGGGAATAAAGTTTGCAAGGCCGATCAGTCCAAGCTCGGAGTACGATGCTCCAATTACATTTTTGGCAAAGATTGGAAGGATGGGACCGTGCAAGCCATAAGAGATTCCAATAATCAGGCCTGTAATGTTTACAAGAATTAAAACTCTGTTCATTTGTATGCTGCAACCATTATTGCCCCGCCCATAAGATCTTTCTCAAATTCAACTCTGGAGAATTTTTCCAAAAGAAGTCCTTCAAGTTTTTTATTTTGAGGCCATCTCTTGTAGGTACCATAAAGGGTTGCAAACTTTAGCCCCAACCTTCCTCCGGCAATTAATGCCAAGATTGGAAGTATAGCTCTGAGGTAAAAAGAGACTCCAAATCTGATAAATGCCTTGTCTGGTTTCCCCAAATCTACAATCACAAATCTTCCATCCCTTTTCAAAACTCTATGAATCTCTGAAATTGCGATTCTTAGATTGATTGCATCTCGAAGTGAGTAACCACATAGAACTGCATCAAACTCTTCTTCTCTAAAGGGAATATGTTCAAACACCCCGCTTACCATATCTGGAGTTTTCTCAAAGAAGGTTCCAGTATTCTTTAGCATTGGAACCAACGGGTCATAAAGTGTAATTGATATGTCTTCGTTGCAAAGGTTTGATGCTGTCTTTGACATGTTTCCAAAACCAGAACCTGCATCAAGAATCTTATTTCCTGGAAGAACTCGTCCTTTTATTCCTCTAATTCGGTGCTCAACATCTTTGCCAAGTGAGATGTAAGAATTTACCCTATCATAAACTGGTATGATTTGACGAAGTACGTCTATAACTTCTCCCCAATAACTTCCTAACCCCAATTGGTTATCATCTCTTTATCTGGGTTTAAATTATTTTCAAATCTTAAAATCTGTAGGTATCTAAACAGTAAACTTTGAAACATTTTGAGAATATTTTTTTAAATCAGATTCCGAAATTTTTTCAAATTCTTTATTTTGTGTAGTCACCATCGCCATTTTTACATTTCGTACTTCGTCTTTTTTCTCATCCTTTAAGTTAATTGCCGCAATAGCTAGTGCTGCTGCATCCTCCAAACTCATTTCAGAATTGTAGTTTTTCTCCAGAAAAGAATTTACTTCCTCGGAACCCGCACCAATTGCAACTGCTGCATACTGGACAAAGGTTCCACTTGGATCAGTTACATAGATGGATTCTCCCTTTTGGTCAACTCCTGCAATTATCAAGGCAACTCCATTAGGACGCACTCCAGAATACTGGGTAAATTGATGGGATTGATCTGCTAAGTGTTTTGCAACTGTTCCTACCTCAACAGACTCATCATAGGTCATTTTATTTCCCTGTGAAAATAGTCTTGCATTATCCACTTGAACTCTAGCATCTGGGATGTACCCTGCGGCTGCTACTCCTATATGAAAATCTACTTGAAAGATCTTTTGAGTTACTTCTCTTGTTTGAAGGGCTCTAGGCTTTTCTTCAACTGCCATAATTACTCCCTCTTTAGTTGAAATTCCTAATGCTAGGGTTCCTCGTTTTACTGTCTCAATGGCATATTCTACTTGATAAATTCTCCCATCTGGTGAATACATTGTTGGGGTCATATCGTAACCTCTAGATGCCATCATGATATGTCGAGTTCCCACCAAGTCAATTTAAGGGTAATTGTCTGGCACTCAGGTAAAAAGATGTGGAAAAGATTTGGAAATAGTGTTTTAAGGGGAAATCTTCTATTAAACACTAGGTAAATAATTTGAGCACACCACAACTCCTTGAATTCAAGAAAATCATTGAGGAAAGGTCCAAATCTGAAAAAAGAAATCCAGATCGACAAACACGCAAGCTATTGTTTTATCTTTTTACAAGTACTAGGGGCGGATTTACAAGACTAAGAATAATCATGCTCCTACTGGAAAAACCGCTCAATACACACCGAATTTCCCAAGATCTGCAATTGGATTACAAAGCCGTCCAACACCACATGAAGGTTTTGGAGAAAAATAATATGGTATCAAAGGTTGGAGAAAAGTATGGTGCTATTTATCATCTTTCAAACTTTCTAGAGATAAATATCAGATCACTAGATGAAGCAATTGACAAGCTAGACAGAAAAATGAATCAAAAAAAGGTTTACATTTAATTTTAAATTATAATACCGCGATCTGTGGTATCCAACCAAAACTATATAATTACATGTCTTCAAAAAACGATCAACTTGGCCAAGGCAGATCCATTTGCTAATGCAACAAAACAAGTCAATGATGCATGTGATATAATTGGAATTAAAGATAAAGAGCTGCGAAATTACCTTGCAATGCCCAACAAAGTTTTGAGAGTTAAAATTCCAGTAAAAATGGATAATGGAAAAATTAGAATTTTCACAGGATTTCGTAGTCAACATAACAATGATAGAGGTCCATACAAAGGCGGTATTCGTTACTTTAATCCAGAGGGAGGTGTAGAATACATGGAACGTGAAGTAATGGCATTATCTTCATGGATGACATGGAAGTGTGCTATTGTAGATATTCCAATGGGTGGAGGTAAAGGTGCAATCTATGTAAACCCAAAAACGGAAAAACTCAGTGATGGTGAGCTTGATAGACTCACACGAGGATTTGCTTACAAAATTTCTGAAATTATTGGACCTCAAAAAGATATTCCAGCTCCTGATGTTTACACTACAGGAAAAGAGATGACCCAAATTATGGATACTTTTAGCAAACTTAATGACAACAAATATTCTCCAGGTGTAATTACCGGAAAACCAATTTCGATGGGAGGGTCACTTGCAAGAAATGTTGCCACTGGGTTAGGGGCGGCATATACTGTAAGAGAGGCAGCTAAAACATTGAAAATTAAACTAAAGGGTGCAAAAGTAGTTTTACAAGGATTTGGAAACGCATCAACTTTTGCAGGAATTTATTTGGAGAAGATGGGGGCAACTGTTATTGCCGTTAGTGACTCCAAAGGAGCAATTTCAATTCCAAAGGGAGCAAAGACAGAAAAAATTATTGCGCACAAAGAAAAAACTGGTTCCGTTGTTGGATTTCCAGGAAGTAAAAAAATCTCCACTGAACAATTACTTACTACTAAATGTGATGTCCTAGTACCAGGGGCTCTGGAGAATCAAATTAATGCAGACATTGCAAAAAAATTACAGTGTAAAATTATTGCCGAAGCAGCAAACGGTCCAACATTACCCGAGGCAGATCCTATAATTTACAAAAAGAATATCCTAGTAATTCCTGATATTTTGGCCAACTCCGGTGGTGTCTGTATATCTTACCTAGAATGGGTTCAAAATAACATGGGTTATTACTGGTCATTTGAAGAGGTTGCACAAAAAATGGAAGGAAACATTACTAAAGGATTCAACGATGCTTATTCTCTTGCCAAGAAACACAAAATAGACATGAGAAGAGCTACAATGGTGTTGGCAGTAGAGCGAGTTTTAGAGGCATTTAATCAAAGAGGAATCTGGCCTTAAACAAGATAAGGTTCGTAACTAACCAACTGCTCAATAAATCGAATTTTCCCTTTTGTGATTGAGGTCAGTTTTCTTTTGATTGTAAGATCAATGTTCGTTCTTCTCTGTAAGAGTTGAATAGTTTTTCCAGCAAGGTATTTTCCTTTCCGATCTCCATCAAAAAGAATTATCAGATTTTTATAGTTTGCAACAGAATCTGCAAAATTAATCATTCCACGAAACTTGTGAAACTCTACAATTTTTCCTGAAAAACCAATTTTTCTAAGTGCTCTAGAGTCACGCTTCCCTTCAACCACCACCACACTTTGGGTCAACGAGTTTAGATGAATAATAAAATCTCTCATCTCAAGGATTTCTTGGTCTGTTACAATCACACTAAATTATTAATCTTAACATATTAAGCACTTTTGCTGAAATTTATTATTGTCTGATGTTTTAATTGTTCAAAACACCAACATGGAAGGCCCTGGGATGTTAGAGCCGCTTTTAAGAAAAGATGGATTTGACATTAATTTGATTAATGCAAAACATGAAACACTTCCAGAAAAAGAAAACTCACTTGTAATAATTTTAGGAGCACCTGAAAGTGCAAATGATAATCTTCCATATTTGATCCAAGAACAAACTTTAATCAAAAAAAGTGTAGAGAAAAACATTCCAGTTCTAGGAATTTGTTTGGGCTCCCAGCTTATTGCCAAAACATTTGGGGGTAAAGTATTTGGTGGCCATAAAAAGGAGATTGGATTTTATCACGACTTGGTTTTCGATGAAAATCATAGCCTGTTTACCGGTTTTAAAAATCCGTTTACAGTTTTTCATTGGCATGGAGATACTTTTGATTTACCTGAAGGTTCCACAAGACTAGTTAGTTCACAAGATTATCCGAATCAAGCATTTCAATTTCAAAGTGCAGTTGGCCTTCAATTTCATTTGGAAGTAAATGAAGAAATGATAAAACTTTGGCTGGATAAAAGTGAAGAAAAGTTACGACACATCAGCTATATTGACATAGAAAAGATAAGGAAAGATATTGAGAGAAATATCATAATTGTTAAATCAAACATGGATATTTTTTATAAAAATTTCAAATCATCTTTTCATCTTTGATTAGACCTCAAAACCCTAAGAATAATCGTACTTTATTTAAAATTTGGAAATTATACAAAACTGGAAACTCAATCCGGACTTCGGTACCAAGATATCTAAAAATAAGATAAAGGAAGTATTTGGAAATTATTTCCTTCTGGTAGTTGAATCAGGATTATTTTGCAAATAATGATACATACACATTCCATTATTTCTACAACAGCAATGCATGATATGCCAGAAAAAATCGAGTATTAAACTTTAATGGAAAAAAAAAATGATCGTATCTGATCCATTTTTTTTGATAAAATACTATAGGAATTAAATATTTTTTAAATTAAAATCTCTTTTTGGGTATTTCCTTTTAATTCCGAGCCCAAAAGATAACAAAATTCTACAGGATTTGTGAGATTCAATTTGGCGTTTTTCATTACATTTTGTACATGTTATAGAGGAAGTTCTTTTACAAAAAGTACAATTTGAAATAGGAATTGAAATACCCTTACACTTTAGACAGGACTCCCAATTTTTCTTTGAGTAATCATCTTTTTGAATTAAATTTGAATTGATTGAAGAGCATTTACAGGTCAATTGGGAAGGAATAGATTTACTATACCATCTATTTTTTTTAGAAAATTTTGCTCTCCCATAATTCATGAAAAAACCTTTTTAATGTATTATTTGGACCTACCTTCACGTTTGTGGTATGCCATTTATGCCGGATAAATTAGTGATGTTTAAATTTACATCATTTTGATCTTGCAAGTACACCCCTTGAAAATCTCATTTGTAATAATAGCAGTAATGTTTTCAATTTCCTTAACATTTACAATCGTTGGATTAGTTACATTTGATCTTAGTGTGCAAGAAATAAAAAAACTGTTGGGCTCGCGAAATGAAGGATTCGCATTTAATATGATTCAAGGATTAGACAAACACATAGAAAAAAGGCTCCTTGATTTTCAAGATCTAACTAAATTAGAACTTATACACTTGGCATTAATAAATTCAAATGAAGAGTTTAAAAAAATTGAAGATGTAAAAGCATATTTGAATATTAGAGAACAAGACATTGCAAACACTGGAACATCTCCATTTATTGGAACTGCAATTGGAGAAGTTTTAGTCAATGAACTTGCAGACACAGTTGAATTTTATCATGAGGAATATAATTACGATGTAATACAAGAGCTATTCGTAACCAATGCATATGGAGCTAATGTGGCACTAGCCTATGGAACCTCCGACTATTCCCAAAGTGATGAAGAATGGTGGCAAATTACAAAGGAAACCGGAAGTTATAAGGGAAAAGTTGATTTTAATGAAGACTATGAAACCTACTCCATCGATTTTGCTTATCGTATAGACGATAAGGATGGAAACTTTATTGGCGTAATGCGTGTTTTGATAACACTAGATGATCTTCTAAGTGAATTTGTTGAGGAGGCAAATCTTTTAACTTCTTCAGGACGAAATGTTTTGTTATTAGATAGAACGGGAAATTCCATTTATTCTGATGAAATAATTATCTTATCTAATTCTCCTGTTTCATATTTTCCAAAAATAGCAAGAGGTGCGGAGAGTGGATATTTCCAATTAAAGGGTGATTTTGATGATTTTAGCCTGATTGCCTATGCTCAATCTACTGGCTACAAATCCTTCGAAGGGTTTGATTGGATTGTTGTAGTTGAGCAAAGCAAATCATCTATCCTTGGTGAATTTGTTGAATTACGCGATTCTATTCTAATCGCCTCGATTGCAGGAATGATTGCCTCTGTTATTGGTGCTGTTCTTATCTCAGGGACAGTTTCTTCCCCACTAAAACAATTAACAAAAACCGCTAGATCTATTTCAAAGGGAAACTTTGATGTCAAAGTTAAAAAAAGTAGGATTGACGAAATTCAAAATATAAGCACATCTATTGAAAAAATGGCACATAATCTTGAGAAATTAGTTGAAACTGAAAAACAACTAGCAGAAGCTCATGTAAAAATCAAAAATGAACGATTATCCGCAATTGGGGAACTTGCAGCTAGCATGGCCCATGACCTAAAAAATCCGTTGGCTACAATTAAAAGTTCAGCAATGATTTTACAAAAAAATACACAAGATGTTGAATTGTATGAGGTTGTAGATAGAATGAACAGAGCAATTGAGAGAATGTCTCACCAAATCAACGATGTTTTAAATTACGTACGGATTACTCCACTTGAATTTGAGCAAATTAAAGTAACTGAGTTGTTATATATGGCAAAAAATTCTTTGACTATTCCAAATAATATCTCCATTTCAATTCCTGAATCAGATATTCAAATAAAATGTGATATTGAAAAATTGGAAATTGTTTTTATTAACATTTTCCTAAATGCAATCCAAGCAATAGGAACAGAATCTGGTAAAATAGAATGCTCAATTAAACAAAAGGATTCAAATGTAATAATTGAAACCAAAGATTCTGGACCTGGGATACCTGATGAGATTTTCTTCAAGATTTTTGATCCACTAGTCTCGTCAAAACAAAAAGGAACTGGCTTGGGTTTGTCAACATGTAAAAATGTTTTAGAACAACACGGCGGATCGATCTCTGCTCATAACAACCCTACAAGATTTACAGTGATTTTACCCCTTACAACAAAATAGACTCTGTACGACTCGTCCGAAAGTTTTATCATGCCAGTTGTATGATTTGTTAATGTGTCTTCAAAGAAAACCATCCTGCTAGTAGATGATGATATTGATCTTTTGGAAAATACTGCCTATATGATTAAAAGTATAGGGTATGATGTGGTTACCGCTGAGGACGGACAGGAAGCGGTTTTAAAGTATAAGGAAATAAAACCAGATTTGACCCTTATGGACGTAAAGATGCCTAAAATGGATGGTTTTGATGCTTTTTTTAAAATTAAACAGTTTGATTCAGATGCAAAAGTTGTTTTAATTACGGCCTTTTCCATCGACCAAAAAAAGCATCTCAAAGCAAAAAGTATGTCATTAATTTCAACAATAAGCAAGCCTTATGATTTTGAACAATTAGAAGAACTAGTTAAATCAAATACTTGAATTACATATTTTCAAGTTTTTTTAATTTACTAAATCTGGAATTGTAAAATTTAATTCCTTCATTTACAAAATCGTAATACCATTTTTTTAGTTGTTGATCTTGGTGAAAAATTTTTTTCCAAGGTTTTATTTCCAATGAGGACTTTTTACCTGAAGCTCTAAATTTAGTGGGTACAAGCAAGTTTGTATAAAACCAATAAGATATTTGATTTGCTAGATCTTCTTCATCAATTTGCTCAAAATTATTCTGATACTTGACATTCAAATAAGTCATTAATTCATAAACTGGAAAATTTGAAATCTTTGAAATTTGTATGTTATCCATAAACAACCCTCCGGCTAAATTTTTCAATCTGTAAACTTCGTTTCCTATACTTTCTTTAAGATATTGCCATTTTCCAAAAACTAACGGCAAAACTTTACCATACTTTTCGGCCATGGTATCAATTTGCTTGTCTGAAAGATCCAGCACATCTAAACAATACAAAATCCCATGTAATGATAATCTATATTGGTCCGCCGGAGCCTTGGCATAACTCTTCCCATCTTTAACTACTATACCTGCTTCTAGCAACCCAATGGTGTGCTTCCCTCTTGCCATCCTACCAAGTAACAATCGTCTGTATTCTTTTTCTTTAGTTCTAATTCCCGATGAATTATCAAGATGGGTTTTGGCCATTCCCCATGTAGTCAAGGTTCCATTAAGAGCTAAAATCTCAAGCATTCTCTGCACATTTTCCTGATGTTTTGTGCCTGTTTTTTTCCTAAAAGAGTAACTTCCAAAAAGACGTTGACAAGTGGGTCTTGTATACATTTTGTATGCATGAAGATTACCATAAACTGTTCCTTGATTTTCTGATGGCACTCCACATTTTGTAGGGCATGGTCAAATAATAACTTCTCTAAATTTACATATGTTTACCGTTATGACAAAGGCCTCTGAATATTTAGAATTAAATGCATTAGCAGGAGAAGGAGGAAAACCCAATGGTTATCAATTCCCAACAATAACTTGGTCGAAATGCAAACAAATCAAAATGTCAAGGGGGTGAAAAAATGAAACTTCATTTAAAGAAAACCAGATATGGAAGTTGGCCCAAAATTGCTTTTCAATGAATTAACCATCCATGGCATACCACAATCTTCAAAATATGGTTAAATAAAGACCTCTAACATTTTTTTTGGGGGGTCTTTATTTGGTAAGAAAACAAAAAAAATCATTTACCGATGTAGAGTAAAAAATTCGGGAATATGTCTCAATCTTTCAAACATGTTCCCAGTTTACATGATAAAATATCTTTTTTTAATCCAAACCTGATTACAGAGGGTGTAATCTCCCATTTCCAAAAATTTTTGATTTTGATGGTTATGATTTTTATCTTCTCAGGGAGTTTTATGGTGCTTACGTTTGCCGATACCAGTGTTTCAAATAATATAGAAAAAATTTGTAAGCATCGTTATGAAAATTACAAGAAAATGGGTGAAGAAAATTTCCAAAAACGATACCCAGGCATACCGGAAATGAATGCTTGTTTATTCTTATTCAATAATCTTTCTTGGGATTTCGAGGGAAAGGACTTGATTGATAAAAAATATTCATCATATTTTGAAATACAAAAAAATTCTAAAATCGTGTCGAAATATAAGATTGGGCAAAGTAAGTATCTTGTAAAATTTCAGATCTGTACTGAAAATAATTTAAAATCAAGTTTTTTGCTTGTAATTACTGAAAAAGAGCGATTTTTGGGAACAATTTCACGACCTATCCTAGATTCTTGTGGTAGTTTTTGGGTTATAATGAAGACAGAAAATCCAGAAGATGCAAGGTTTTTCTGGGATTATTCAACTCAGCCCAACTTTCAGATTGCAAGGAAATTATTCTGAATGATTTTAAAATTTCTTTTGTTAGATTAGAAATATTCCTTGTAAATTACTTTACAAATCATTTTTCGGCACATTTGTAAATAACTGAAGCTAATAGTGCAGCCCTCTCTACAATACTATCATGAAGGATGTATTCCTTTGGAGAACGATAATTATGCCCTTTTGGGCCAAATCCGTCCAATGCTGGGAGTTCAGGAGGTACGTTACTAATATCCGATGACAAAATTTGTTCATATCGTTTTATTTTTATCTCGTGTTTTTTTGCCAAGTCTTCAATCAATTCATAAAATGCAGTATCAGATTCTTCTTCGATTACGGGTGGACGAGTCTGAGTTTGGTTGATTACCACTTCAAGTTTTGGGGCGTCTAATTCACGTTTTTTCATGATCTTTCTTATTTTGCTATCAAGTGATACTCCCATCTGAGGCGTCTTAAAACTCGAAATTAACGAAAGAGATGCAAAGTTGGGTGTACGACCATGTGTTCCTTGAGCTTCAATAGATGTTGTTCGTATTCTATGATCTTTTTCATCTCTAGAAAGTTTCTCAATTGCAGCTACCTTCTTACCTAACACTGGAATGATTCCATGAATGTCTGCAGAAAAAATACTTGGAGCTGTAAATCGAATTTGGTAATCATTACGCCCAAAACAAGTAGTGATTATTCCACCGTCCTTGCTTGCAGATTTTAGTCCCATTATGTACCTTGATTTTTTAGAATATTGTTGAACTAGTTCTTTGCTAAATTTACCTCCTAGGCTATCATCTGTGGTCAGAAATATACCGCACCTAACCTTTCGTAGTCTTTTGGCAAAACGCAATGCATGTAATGCCCCCAACATCACTACTAATCCTCCCTTACTTTCAGCTATTCCAGAACCTAGGATTTTTTCCCCCTCCTCATAATATGTTATCAAGTCATTTGGACCGTAATGCGTATCCATGTGAGAAATTAACAAAACATCATTTTCTGCCTCGTTATGATTTTGAAAATAATGAAAATCTCCAACATCAAATTGTTTCTGAATATGTTCTTCAAAACCTAAATGTTTTAGTCTGCGGGAAAAAATATTTCCCATCTTATTTACATTATCAATATTTTGGACGTGGGTGTTTAGATTCACTAAATCCTTCAAGGTTTCCTTAAGACTTTCCAAATGACCTCTTAGGTAAGTTCTTGTAATAACCCGCAGTGGTTGTGTCATGTCAGGTTCGCGTTCTGTAACTCTTTGTTGGGACCCAAAGTATCTGATTACTGCAATATCTAAAATTTTGTTAATCAATGATTCGTATGTATGCCCTGCAGTCTGTGCTGCATAAAATAAGGAACCTCCCGTTCCGAGACTTGCCATGGAATTTAATTCAAGGATGTAAAGATTCTCATCTTTATCCATTCTAAAGTCCACCCTTGTATAATCATTGAGTCCCAAAGCTGAAAATGCATCTTTGCACATTTGTTTCATCTCGTCAGTTTTTTCTTTAGATAACTTTGCTGGACAGGTTTTCTCTACACCCCCTTTCTTTTTTTTATCTGATATGGTCTGTATTTTGTCCGGATCCCCTAGATTAATCTCAACAATTGGCAGAACTTCAAGATTAGGAGTGTTTCCTAGAACACCCACTGCAAACTCTCGACCTGAAATGAATTGCTCAACTAGAATATCCTGTTGGAATTTTTCAATCTGTACTTTTACTGCCTTGCGTAAATCATCCCAATTATCAACTACTTCCATCCCCATTGAGGTTGATTCCAGTTTTGGTTTTACAATTACAGGAAAAATCAAATCATCAAAAGTATCTTCTGGAGTTTTGAAGACCCAAAACCCAGGAGTCGGAATCTTATTTTTTTGTAAAATAATCTTTGTCATCACTTTATCTTGAACTATTGCATGTCCGGCTGGTCCTGATCCAATATATGGGATTCCAAGCATTTCCATCATTGCAGGAACATGTGTGTAGCGATTTTGCCCCTGTATTCCATACGCCATATTGAATACCATGCCAGGGGATTCTCCAGCAACTACTCTTGGCATAAACTCTCGAAGTTCATCGGCAAGATGGATGTCGCCTTCAACTACCTTGACAGTATGCCCTCCCTTTTCTAAAGATCTTGCAACACGTTCGACTGCTTTTTTACTGTAATGTTCTTTGGTTGTCATACCAAATACATTGATTACATCATCAGGATCGATCTCAGTTTCATTATAAATTAGAGCCACTTTCATTAACTTTCACCATTTTTTATTTCATTTAAACAATTACTAGGTCATCTTTGTAATTTTTTGAACATAAAGTTTTTTGCCCATTTAATGAAATTTGCAATCCTAAAACTCCTTTATTTATTTGATAGTGAAATTTTATCAAAACCATTATTCATTAACCATGTACTTTAGGCTAATGTATTCATGTTTTACCTGAGTTAATTCATTTCTATGCTTTACGATTTTTTCAGTCAACTGAGAAATTTTTTTTGCATAGTTTTCAGTCTGCGAACCTTGTTTTGCCAAATCAGCCAAAGTCTTTTTGTCTTGGGAAATTTTCTCTTGAAGTGATATTATCTTGGAATCAAGTTCATTTAATAAATTCGATAAATCTTCAGTGGTAATAATACTACCTTGTATGGAATTCTGATCACCAGCGTTTACCCTGGTGGAACTTGTTTGGCATGAATATGCATCCAAGGACTCACTTAATTTAAGGGATTTTATTTCAGAATCTGATCGTATCATGACTTCTGGAAATGGAATTTTATTCAATCCCGCGCATACCTCAAACACGAAATTAAAAGATGACACTAATGGATCTGATTTAAGCCTTCCAGCATCCGAATACTGTGGAACTATCTTTATTTTATTAACATGAGGATAACTTTTAGCCGGGACTTCTGTTGGCAAAACCTCCTTATTTGTTAATTGAGGGTTTATTACAACAGGTGAAAAACTACCTACCATTAACACATACTGATTTTTTTGCAAGTCCGATCTTGCTAAATTGAGATCATTTCTAAGACTAATTATTTTATCCGTCTTCTCTGAGACTTTTTTGTTGTAATCTGGTGAAGGAGGATTTTGTTTTACCAATTCAGAAAGTTGTTTTTTTTCTTCTGCAAGTTGTTCTTGAAGATTTTTCACTTTTGACTCGAGTTCATCTACGATTATTGAAAGATCTGCCTTTTTGACTAGGTTTCCTTTAATAGAATTAGTATCGGCTGCTTTAATTATGGTCGTACTAATTTGACAGGATTTTGCTGGAATATTATTTGATAAAAGAATGGATTTTGATTCGCTATCAGAAGTTATCAAAACCTCAGGAGAACGAATCATGCTAGATTTTGCACAAGCTTCAAAGACATAGTTGTATGTTGTAATAATTTCTGGTTTTGATTCATGAATTCCTGTGTTAAAATATAATGGAACAATTCTTATAGAATTAACATCTCCAATGTTTGATGTTTGTGGATTGATTGCAAAATCTTGTGTTGTTTTTGCCCAACCTATCTGTAGCATTTTATCATAAGAACTACTAGTGACGCATGCTGCAGAGTTTGAGCTTGCACGAATAACTAACCTTAAATCTGTTTTACAAATCACATCAGTAGGCTTTATCCCGTCATCTATCTGCTCTCTTGGGGACGGAATTATGGCATTCGCGCTATATGCTATGGTAAAGGTAACTGATAACAAGGTTGCAACAGTAATTAAAGAAAACAGATGTAAATTATTCAAATTTGTTTTAACATTCCTGATTATTTGAAGACTTTGTTATTTCGGAATTAAAATCCACTTTCTTATTCCCTTTAAACTTACTACCGATGCTGGCCAAAAATTTTGGAATCAAAATGATTCATCCTCTAGGAAAATCCAAGACAATCCCATGACATCTATTGCATTGGTATTTTTTCTAGAAACCAATTTTAAATGAATCTTCTCCTTTTCTGGAAAAGATATCTTATTTTTAGAAAATGTTTCCTTCAACTCCAAATTTAATTGGTTCATAAAAAAAACAAAACAATTAGATATTTGTTTATGCTCATTTATTTGTGGCGTGCCTTTTTGAGCAATAATCTTTAATTTGTTTTATACGGATTTCAACTGATTTTAATTATTTTTTTGTTTACTAAAATTTTGAATTTAAAGTTCAATATCTCAAATTAAAAGATTCGACCAAATCTCGAAACTTTCGATATTCTTGAATAAAATGAAATCCTTTTTCGGTAATTATAAAGATATGATTTCGGTTTTCTACTTTTGACTTCACCAACCCAGCAGAAATTAACCTTTTACAGTGCATTAAAGTTGGGTGGTGAGAAAGTTTTGCTCTTCTTGAGACATAGGAAACTAATACTCCCTCTCGGCCTCCGTCTATTATTACCTCCAAAACATCACCTAAAATACGCATATGAGTTCGATTTTTATTTGATTTTTGATTCATTTCCTTTCATTTTTTTATAACCATTTTTCTATTTCATTAATTTGAAAAATCTTTTTAATTTACTTACTATTTTCCGAGTCCAACAAAAAGGAATCAAAAATTTTATTATTTGACAATAACTTTAATTCTGTGGCATGCCATTAGGAAAAATTAAAAAAATATTATTTTAGATTTATCGACAATCTGACTGTATAGTTGACAATAGAATGCTGTAAGGCATTCCACAAAAATAAACTAATTCTTAGATATTGGTTTGGAAACAAAAATTTGACAAACATGGCTTTGGTAACCTCAAACGAAATCCTTTCACTTGAATGTGCTTGCAAAAATCTTCTTAAAATGGATCAAATAAGACATGTTGCTGTAATTAATAAATTGGGAAGACTTGTTGCAGGCCAGTTTAAGCCTGGAGTAAAACCTTACTTGGAAAATGAACAGATCAAAATGGTTTACATGCAACTAATGCTAGACCTAAAAATGAGACAGGAACTAGATGAAATTCTTGGACCAATAGACTATATTACATCCAGACGAAAAAACATCACCATTATCTGTGTTCCTACTGAACACTTTTTGGTGGTAATTAGTGCAGAAAGAAATGTTAGTTCTAGTGAAGTTGTGACTAGGGCAGAGGAATTATTTGATATAATTGATTTAAATGGCAATTAAAATTTTTAATTGGCATTAGCAAATTGAAACTTTACAGCCTGGATTATAAAGGATTAATGAATTTTTTTTATTCTGTAATTTTTATAATGTCTCTGGCAACTATTTTATTCTCATCCACAGTTTATGCAGAAACAATTACACTTGACAAACAAAATTATGTTTTTGGAGATATAATAAAAATTTCGGGAAAATTGGTTCCTTCTGAGGGAAATTTTATTGGATTGCAGATTATCACTCCTCAGAAATCAGACATTGTAGTTCTTGATCAATTCTTCCCTCAAAAGGACGGAACATTTTCAAAGTCCTACAAAGCTCAAGGACCAAAATGGAGTGAAAACGGGAATTATTTTATTAGAATAGTTTACAATGAGCAAACCTTTGAAAAAACCTTTAGTTTTAAAAAAATTGATGTTATTGAACCAGAAACCAAAACAACTATCCCAAAAAAAGACATCAATCAAACCCAGAATTCACCGGCTTCATTTGAAACCATTCAATCTGATCCAAAACTTAGAGTCCAAGGATTTCCCGACCCCAAAAAAACTCCAAATTATTACCTGGAAAGATATGCAAAGGAACATGAATATCGCGATTGGTTTGACAATACATTTCAAGAATTTACAATCGATGAAATAGTAGGTTACAAGTCTACTCATATTGAGGGATTTCCAGATAACCAAAATTCACCATGGTTTTATGTAGAGCGATACAATTCTGAGGAAGTATATCGCGATTGGTTTGATTCTCAATTCCCTTCAAAATCTATCTATGATGTTTTGGGTTATCCGGAAGAATTTTTTCTAAAAGTTCCCAACTGGGTAAAAAATAATGCAAGGTGGTGGGCATCGGATATGATAACAGATGCGGACTTTCTCAGCGGAATTTCATTTCTAATTAATGAAGGAATTTTATTTGTTCCCGCTCAAATTGAGTCTGAAACATTAGAAAATCCAAATGTTCCTTTGTGGGTTAAAAACACGGCAAAATGGTGGGCCGAAGGGAAAATAGATGAAAGCGAATTTCTCAAAGGAATTCAATTTTTGGTGGAAAATAAAATAATCAAGGTTTAAAATTTAAAAATACAAGAATTAAAAAAATATTTTAAAAATTCACAATTATTATTTTTAGATATTTATTAAAAATTTAATATTCTGCAAAAATTTCTTTGGAATTTTTTCTCATTTTGAGCTTTCTTGGAGAGATTTTTTTTGGATCCACATCTGCTCATTTACCCCATGACACTTACAATCCTCGGATCTACCTTTGCAGTTTTTTTGGTGTAATGGTTTATCACATTTGTTACAAGTAGGGTCTCTCCAACTTGCCTGGTTTCCACAATTTACACAACGCATTTTTTCTAAATCCTTTTCGGCATGTTCTTTTTCAAATTTCTATACTTAAAGATTTTTGAGAAACTAGACTGGCATATGAAACTAAATTTTGACAAGTCTCATGGATATCTACATTGTAAATTACATTACATTTTGCACATCTTCTTACGGTTGCCTTTTTACAAAAGGTACAGGTTGAAACTGGAACTAGTGGGCCTTCACATACATTGCATTCATAAAAAATTTTTTTTGAGAGGGAGGTCTCATCATAGAAATTTACCATTTCTCTTTTATGGTCTGGAGTTTTTACAATTTTGGGCTCTATCCAATGTTTTTTGATGAAACTAATTCCTCTCATGGGACTCACACCACTTATTTCAGATTTGCTTATTTGACATTTGCTTGGTTTTTGTGGCATGCCTAATTCTAAAACGAAATTAGAGTGCCATGTTTAATGGGGGGTCTAATTTTTCGGTTAATTCCACTTTCGTCTAATCTAAAACAAAAACCTTCATGAAATCGTTCGATTGTCTTTGTGGCACATATTCTACAAATGAATTGCAAAGGTGCTTTGCATTTTCCACAAAGTGAATAATTTAACAATAAACCTCCGCAATTCCTGCATGAATCATCAGGCATTAGCATCCCTCTGACTATTAATGGGCTATTTGTACTAACTTGGAAGGATTATTACGGAATTGATTTGCCATGTACATTATTTTATCTCCTTCCGGCATTGGATTGGCACATTTTCCACAGAGAGGGCGTATTATTAGTGCATCATAATCAATTTCACCAATAGGGGTCTTGCACGTAAAACAGACAATTGGTTTGGTATCATAGTCATTCATTTTTTATCAATGTTGTTTGGGAAAGTTGGTTATTAATTATTGGTGATTATTTTGTGGCATGCTTTTTTACAAACATGGCAGGCCACAATTCCAAAAATGACCTTTAATTTTGATTTTAGGATAAAAATAAAGGATTGATTAGAATGCAAGACAAGTCGTGTCAGGACTGCAAAAGGATAAAGTGCATTAATGGATGCATTTGTGATTGCCACCCTAGATTTTCCTGGTAGGAAACCATGAGAGTAGAAATTGTTCAATCTGAAAATATTTCAGATCTTGATAAATTAATTAATACATGTATACAAGATCGCCAGGTGGTAGACATCAAGTTGTCTTCTGTTACTCTTGATAATGGAAAAATTCAACATATTGCATTGATAATGTTAGGAGTTTAGGGGTTTTTGTAATAATTAATTTCAGAAATAAACCCAAATGTAAACACAAATAGTTTCAAGACATTCAGTATTGGAAATCATTTCCCCTTACTCGATGCTGTCTTATTCCTCTCCTTCCTTTTCTTTACCTAAATCACCAATACCGTATTCGTCAACAATCTTTTTTCGTCCTTCTAAAAACAACTCGTCTTTTTTTATTTCGCTTTCTTCATCTCCTTGGTATATGGTTCTAATCGGATAGGGAATTTTGATTCCTTGTTTTCTAAATTCTTTGAAGATCATTATTCTCATTAAAGATTTAACTTTAAACTGTGAAGCGTAATCTCGTACAAACACCCACAATTCGAATTGTAGCGACGAGTCTTCAAACTTTGTAAATCTTACCGTTGGCTGTTCTATATCCACCAAAACCTCTTTGTCACAACCACAACTGCCCAAATTCTGATCAAGGTAGGGGCATCTTTCTTGAACTACTACATGTCTATCTCTGCCATCTTTGGCCTCGATCATTATCTGCTTCCCTATTTTTACTAAAATGGCTGCTACTTGTTCTGGATCATGCATGTAAGATACATTAATTTCCAATTTTGCTGGAACAAACTTGAATTCTTTAGTAAAATTGATGATTTTTGAGGCTACAAGTTGATGTGTTGGAAAAATAGCTAATGATTCATGTAGTCCATGTCTGATATAGGTGACCCTGGGAGTTATTTTATACACATAACCGTTGTAACCCTCGATTTCTATCCTGTCTCCTTCATTAATAATCCCATTTTTTCTAATATGCAAGTACGCAAAATAGTTCTCCATTGTTTCCTTTAGGGCAAAACCAACCCCAATTGACAAACCGCCACTGGCCGTAGCTAGCAAAACAATATCTACATTCCACCAATAAAATACCGCAATTACAACACTGGCAAATATTCCAATTGATATTGCCTGTTTAAATGAATTTGGTGTGACCTGTAAATTTCCTTTCATATATCCCGAAGGCTTTCCACCCGGGATCACTGGATCATAATTGTCTAGTCTTCTAACATCTCTCCATGTTTCAATGGTATAAACCTCTTCAGGCTTTACACCTAGTCGGAGTTTCCTACCTGCATGATTGCTTCCATTTAGGCAATCTGCGAGATATTTCTCATACTTTCGTCTTTCTGCTTTTTTCCACTCTGTAAACGGATCCTTGACAATTGGTTCATAACTTCCAACGGGGAGGCCATTGGGAGTACGATATCGTTCAAGCTTTTGTCTACCTTCATCTGTTTTGAGATAGTTTTGAAATTCATTTCTTTTCATACCTTGTGGCAAAATTGTTGGAGGGTTCCATTTGAATAAATGATAAAAAAGATTATTTTCATCATCCTCAAATCCTCTCATCTCTTTCCAAGATTCAAAATCTTGACGCTCAAGAACCGATTTTTCCCGTTTAGTAAATACAACAATAATAATTTTTGAAATTACATACGTTAAGACCAGTATGAGAATTGTATGCAGAATTTTTGCAAAAACTTCTCTTGGAGTAAGTTCCTCGCTGGCGTCTGCAAGCTGGATGTATATTTCTTGGTTAAACAATTCAAAATATTGAATATATATGGTCCCTGACAAAAGTACTGTTACAGCCAAAAGTGGAAAAAGTGTTCGTTTTATAATGCGGGTTAGGTGAGAATTTGTGTAAGCGATTTTCCTTGAGCCAATCCACATAGAAAATCGGTAATGTAAGATAGTTATGGAAATCATTATGGCAACTAATAGGCCAATTACAAACTGAAAAATTACATCTGTAGATAATACCTCCAATAAAGGATGAAATTGACTTCCAGTTGCGTTTATTACGGATTCTTCGGCCACTATTATTCTGAATCTGTAACCTTTTTTAAACTGATTTTTCTCCTCAGGAATTCATAGTTTTTTTCAATGTAAGTTTATTCTAAAACCTGCTCTAAAATTACGATAAATATGTTATCCGGGTTTTTTGCATTAATCTGAGTAACATAAGTCCTGCAGGAATTTTCAGGAATGTCTTTGTTAGTACCATATTCAACACTTTCAATCTGAGATTTTATTAGGACTTTGGCTTTGTCTATTTTTTTGTCCCCTGCACAGACATTGAACTTTACATCAAACTTTTCATACCCAATATTGGTTTTTGATAAAATATTTACCGTTGGCTCATATGACAGTTTTTTTTCAGGTTTTGATTTTTGAATTTCGGATAATCTTTGATACAATTTATCATGTCTGTCATCCCCTAGATATTTCCATATTGGATCTTTGTAAAGAGCGATACAATCTTTCAAATAGTTGATGTATGAGTATTTTGTTTTGAATTTAGTTTCTCCTATATTTTTATAGGATTGGAATAAAATTTCACATTGCTTTATACGAGGTTTTGTAACACTAATCTGCTCATTTTCCAAAGTAGGATCATCTTTTAAATCCTCAATAAGAATAATTTTGTTTTGAACAAGAAATTTTATGGCATTTAGAAATTCTTGCTCTGAGACGATACCTTCTGAATACCATTTTGCAGTCTGTTTTATCCATTCGGGTACCAATTGGGTTTGTTGAGCAGAGGACAAAGGAGTCAATCCAACAAGTAAAAGAACCAAAAGTGCTATTGCTGAAAATTTTCTGTTCAAGCCGATTTCATTTGTTACTAACGAATCAAAGTATTTGAATGATCTTTAAAAAAGATAAATTTGTAGAATTTTCCAAAAACATAGAAATAGTCTTTAAAAGATAAAACCCATTAATTATCTACTTTATTTTTTGGATTTTAGTGGGAAAATGTCTTTCTCTTTATTTAGTAAATAGAAAAAATACTGTTAAAAAAATTGGGTTAGATTACTAACTTCCTTTAAGGATGTAGAGTAACCTATAGTACTCTGATCTAGCATCTCTTAGGTCTTTTCTCAATTCTACCAGATTTGATCCAATTTCATTTAATTTTGAAATTTCAACCACCTTTGTTGGGGTGTTTCCTGGGATTGTACTCAGTAATTCCTGTAAATTATTATTTTGCAAGGCAATCTCAGATTTTATCTTGTTTAATTTCTTTTCTGCCTGATCAATCATTGTATTGAGTTTTGCTTTGTTTACTACCTTGATTTTGATATTTGCTGGATCAAAGGCTTGAATTTGAGTTGCTGTTGTGGTACATGTTCCCATTGCAATTACTTTGCTTAAATGTACGGTTTTTACTTCAGCAAAAGAGGTTACAATAACTTCTGGAGCCCGCATATGCACCGTGTCCCCTGCACATACCTGAAATAATACAGTGTGAATGTTTTCCACGCTAGTTGGTGCAATTGTTAAAATCCTTGTGGACGGTTTTTCAGCAGCAAATGCTTGATTAGTTCCAGCAAAAATTAAAGCCGTTGCCAAAATTGTAGTTATTACAGTTAATTTCTTATTCATTATTTTTCACCTCCACTTAGTTGTCTAAGTTTAATCTTTAGTACTGTTTTTGTATCTATGTCCATCTTTCAGATCTAGAAATTTTGTTCGAGGAGTGCAATGTGTTTCTCTATTTGACGAAGGGAACGATTTCCAAGGTCTAGATTTTTTGTTGTCCAAATTTTTGGATTTCATGAACAATGATTTGTAAACAATTATTTTATAATACCCTGCCTATTGTGGTATGCCTCTATGATAGTTTCTTAATGGAATTTAGGATTTTTTTATTGAGGGAAAAAGACTCTTATTTTATAGCTTTAAACATCTGATGATTCCGGATATTTTAAGGAGTCTTGTATATCTCATACAAGCTTCCATATAATTGGAATTTGATATCGCGAATTTCATTTCTTAATTGGATTATCTTGTTAGAAAGTTCTGTCACCTTTTTCTCATAGTCTGTTGGTTTTTCTGATTGAGAGACTAGTTTGTTTAACTCTACCTGGTAGGTTCTTTGTTCCTCTGATAGTTTTGTAATTGTATTTTCTAGCTGAGTTATCTTTAATGAAATATCCGACCTGTTGGCAATACTGAGTGTGATTGAATTTGGGTCCTTGGCATTAATTTTGGCTGTGCTCATTTGACAGGAATTCGCAATTATCTTCTCGGAGATTTTGATTACTTTTTCTTCCATATCTGAATTTATTCTAACCTCTGGTGCTCGTAGAACTTCTTTTCCTGCACAGGCTTCAAAAACTACGTTGTGCAAGGTTTGATTGATATTTTCAATCCCATCATTTCCAGTTACTTGTTTGGATATTCTCATGATATTTGCAGATGTTTCTGTTAATGGAACGCCTGTAAAGGTTAATTTTTGTTTAGTAAATTCTGTAGCCTTTAGTTGTTTTGGAGCATGAAGCGCGAAAAGATACTTGTTTAATTCACTCTTTGCTTGGTTGAGTTCAGTTCTAAGGTTACTAATTTCATTTGTAGTGGTTGTAATTGTCTTTTTTATATTTTCACCTAGTGGTGATGAACTCTCTCTGGCTTCATTTGGCAATGAGTTTTTCAAGGTGTTTATTTTTTTTTGCAAGTCTTCAATCTTTGTCTCTAACTCAGTTATTTTGTCGGTTACCATTCCTTTATTCGTAAGTGTGGCCATTATTGATTCGGGATCTACTGCCTTTATTTTTGCTGAATTGGTAAAGCATTTGTTAGCCGTTATAGGTTGTGCAAGTTTTACTAATTTTCCCTCACTGTCAGATTTGATTTGTATTTCGGGAGCTCGTATTGTTTTTTCCTTGGCGCACACCTCAAAAATATAAAGATATTCTACTACTCGAAGGTTACTTGATAATTTTCCCTCAGAACCGAACTGTTTTACGGTTGTAATTCCATTAACGGTTCCTATTGGAGGGTTTTGTCTAAATGACTTTTTTGCCTCCATCCTATCTTTTGGAATTTCTTGGGCAAAACCTAAATCAACTAATTTTTGAGCTGACTCGGGTGTAAAACAATCAACTTTATCTGAATTAACCCTGTAAACCTTTACAAGATTTGCCTTGCAAATAATATCTGTCAAATCAATTCCAGCATTGGTTTGCTTTTTTGGAGATGAAACATCAGCATAAGACGATGCTGTCATTTGAAATAAAATAAGGGTCACCAGAGTAACTATTGAAAGTGTTAAAAGAATTGAGGTAGTCGTATTTTTTTTCACTTCCTATTTTAACGAATAAAATGACTTTACCTTAATGGTAAAAAAATTTTCCGTAATAGCAGGGTATAATGTGACTTTTGTAGTTAGTCTTCTTACCAAAATTATTATTGTATTTCAATAAAGTACAAGGCATGCCACAAACTGATGGGCAATAAGATATATCTCCACCTTTATCTAGTTTTATGAACCAATTAAATTTGGAATTGAGAGAATCAATTTCTCAAAATCGGATTACTTCGCAAGAAAAAGAAAGGGAAAAAATCCACCTTGAATTGTTCTCAAGACACAATACCAGTGCAATGGACGTTATGGGTTTGTCTTGGATATTTGTAGAGGATGATGAATTTTGATTTTTGAATCCCTCTATAGAAAATTTAAATCCAAAGGAGAAAAGAATTTTCATTTTAATGATGAGATTTTGGAATCCTTCAAGTAAAGAGAAAACCAGAGAAAAGATCTAAAAGTATGATTTCTATCCAACCTTTAAGTATGGAAACCCCGAGTAGGAATATCTTGAATATTCACTTTTTGTATGTTTTCTTTGCGTTTTCTGCGATTTTGTTAGCCGCAGGTACTAATACTTCATTTGCCCAAACAGCATCACCTCCAGATCCAATTATAGATTTAGTCGCAGTCCCAGGAAATGAAGAAATTAAACTTGTATGGAGCGCACCATCCGATAACGGAGCAACTATAACAAGCTATAGGATTGTAATATGGCAAACAGGTTCGGATGTTACTACAACTTATCCAAACTTGAGCACATCCACCTCTGCAACATTAACAGGGTTAAAAAATGGAGTATCTTATAGCGCCAAAATTTTTGCCATAAACTCTGCAGGAACTAGTACGGATTCTAATATTGTAGCAACAAAACCAATGGCAGATGCACCACTAGTTGGAGTTCCTTCTAAAATTAACACTCTGGTGGCAACAAGAGATGACGGTAAGGTAAACCTCTCTTGGAACAAACCCAATTCAAATGGAGCATCTATTACATCATATGTAATTACCTATTGGCAAGTTGGTACAGATGATTTTTTCAAAAAAACTGTAGGAGCTGAAGCTACAAAAGCACAAGTTACAGGCTTAACAAACGGTGTATCGTATGCCTTTAAAATAAACGCGAAAAATGGAGTAGGTTTTAGTCCAGATTCAAATATTGATTCGGCAACCCCCTCAAAATCTACCACTGCCTCAGTTCCAAACCAAGTAAGAAAGGTTGTTGCCACACCAAGCGACGGTAAAGTTTTCTTGTCATGGGTAGAGCCATCGGATAACGGTGCATCCATTAGCAGTTATACAATAACTGTTTCCAAGCGAGGATCAAATGTTTACACAACTTATCCAAACCTTCCAGCATCAACTCAAGCAACAATCTCTGATTTGACAAATGGGCAAACCTATGAATTTACTGTTAGTGCTGTGAATTCTAAAGGAATTGGAAAGGCATCCGCACCAACCTTTGCTATACCAAACAATAACAACTCCATCGTAATCTCCAATCTTAAAGCAACTCCTGCAAATGAAAGGGTCAAATTGACATGGTCAATATCTCCATCAGATCTTGAGGAAATCACTGGGTATAGAATTAGAGTTTATGAAAGTGGGTCAAGTTCATTTGATACCCACTCACTTTTAGGCAAAGCCACAAACTTTACAATAGATGGATTGAAAAATGGTACTCCATATGGATTTAGAGTTATCGCTGTATCTTCAGGAGGATTAGGACCTGAGTCTAGAATTGTTTCAGCAACTCCGTCTGCTCCGATATTGATTTCCCCCGATGCACCAGGACAAATAAAAGATCTTAAGGCAGTTCCCGGTGATTCGAAAGTAACTCTTTCATGGACAGCACCTTCTGATAAGGGCTCATCAATTACTCAATACAGAATTACACAAATAAAAGCAAACTCTGATTCCTTTAAAACGATGGAGTATTCAGGTACAACAAAGTCTGCGGTTATTACTGGTCTTCAAAATGATGTTACATATAATTTCAAAATTCAAGGCAAAAATGCAGTTGGATTGGGTCCAGAATCAAATACCGTTTCGGTGATACCAAAGTCTTCATTGCCACAACCTATACTTCCAGCTTGGATTAAAACCACTGCTCAATGGTGGGCAGAAGGAAAGATTTCAAATCTTGAATATACCAAAGCAATAGAGTGGCTTATCAATGAAGGAATTATTAAACTCAAATAGCACAAAAATAATTCTTGATAATTTGAGTTTAATAAAATAATTGAAAAAAATAAGGTTCTTTTTTGATGTTCTTATTTTTCACAAACACTTGATTTACGACAACTTTCAAGCTTAAAATCAATACAAACGAGGTTAAAATCTGTGGTACAAAAAAATGGCATGATCTTAATGACTGCATTTTTGTTTGGTGCAATCATTTTATTAGTAACAATTAGCCTCTCTCCGATTCAATTACAAACCACCTCAATAATGGCAATAGTTCCTTCGACAGAAAATACCCACAGTGTAATCTTTCAGGTTTGTGCAGGCGATACAATAATGAGAGCCCCAGAGGTAACAATATCCTCAGATACTGAGGTAAAAACTGTTAAACTAAGTAAAGAAATTCTTCCAGAATCCTGTAGACAGACATCGGCCATCATTAAGGCAACAGATTCAAAAACAATCAAAATGGAAAAGGTCGATAAGAAAAATATTAACATTATGATTACCGAAGTTGATGAGAAGATCCTAAATATTCAATCTGAAATTACCAGGAAAAATGCCGAACTCGAAGAACTGATTGCAAGAATTCCAGAGGACAAGTCTCCTAGTCATAGTGTTAATGCAAAAATAAATAATATTACCGTGGACATATCCAAACTAAGAAACCAACTCCTTGATACCAAGATGGAGCGTGATAGGTTGTTGGCTCTTCTAAAGGGCTAGTATCTTATAGCTTTTATTATTTCGAAAATTAAGTTTTTTACAGTCTTGGCATTATGCTTAGTCTTGATTTTGCAGATACTGCAATTATTGATATAATTGCTATTGCTAGAATCAAAGCTGCGATTGCACCAAATTCTGGAATTACAAAGGTTCCAATAATTTCAATTTCTTCTGCACCTGATGGGAACGGAATAACTAGGGTTCTATCTGTTGGATTCTTTGTTTCCTTGAATGATACTTCCTCCCCATCCACAAGAACGAAGAATTCATCATCTGCTGTTCCTACCTTTGCATCAATGGTGCTTCTAGGCAATGTCGCTGTAATTTGACCCTCATCTGTTGTGTCCAATTCAATTATGAGAGAATTTGAATCTGTGTCAGGATATACGTTTACCACTTTACCTCCAACAATTTCATGTTTTATTGTAATCTTTGCACCTTCATCCATCATAGTTCCAGTTGGAGGGGTTTCTACGGGGATTGGTTTAGGATCTTTGGCCATGGTATCTCCAACTATTACTACACCTTCCATCCATGGATGAACCATACAAAAGTAAGGGAACTCCCCCTTTGATTCAAACTTGTGTGAGAATGTTGTTCCTGCCATAAACAGACTACTGTCAAACAACCCAGAAGGCCCATCTTCTGCACTTCCAGCAGTTACGGTGTGGGCAGCAGAATCATCATTTGACCAGGTTACTTCATCACCTACCGTTAGTAGCACTTTGTATGGTATGAAACACTCATTTGTTGTCTCACATCCAGGAACCGCTGTTCCCTGGGGAACGCTAACAGGTACATTTGCTGCAGAGGCTTGTGGAACTGTCATTATAATTGAAATTACAAAAAATACAGCAATTAAAAATACAGTTTTCCCTTGCGTATTCATTAAATTAAAAAATATAACCATGAATAAAAGACTTGCCCTGAATTCAATTATTTTAATTTGATAATTCCCTGGTTAACCAAATATTCAATTGCTCCGACATACTCTAAATCAGAAATTATTCCTTCTACCCACCATTTGGCATTGTTTTTAATCCAAGGGGGAATAATTATTTTGGAATCCAAAGAACCGGGAGTAACTGAGACGGTGTTGGAAACTCCGCCCATTCCCAGAGAGTTTATTGGAATTACTTTAAAATCATATGTTACTCCATTGGTTAAACCTTGAATCACTGCATTGGGGGTACTACCTAATTTTGGAATCGTGACAAAAATACTTTCTCCCCTTTTGAATTGTTGAATGTGATACTCTGTAATCTTATTTCCATTATCGTTTGGTAATGACCAGGAAAGACTAACTTGGTTATTGCCCGAAACTGCCTTCAAATCCGAAATCGACCCAGGAGCCCCTTGCTGAATTTGTGTAAATTTGGGTATGATGTTAACAATGTTAGAGCTTGGTCCGAGACCATTATCAGTTACCGCAAGGACACTAAAACCGTAAGAGACTCCATTTGTCAGACCGAAAATTGTTGTTTTGGTAGTTTTCCCAATTATGTCATGAACAACAAATGTATTTGAGTTGCTTTGGTATTCCCTTATTCTATATCCTGTAACTTGTTGCAGCTTGTCATCAGCTACTGTCCAACTAAGAGTTACCATTCCATCACCTGCTATAGCTCTAAGATTTGAAATCTCAATAGATACCTTTTTTTCAGGAGTTGCAAAGGCAGATCCTGATGCTTGTCCTTCCCCTATAGAATTAATGGCTACAACTTTAAAACCATATTTTACTCCGTTTTTTAATCCAGTAATTGTAATTTGCGGATCAGTGCTTTTGCTGGGATAGGTGGTAAAAATCGAAGATCCAGATTCAGAGACTAAAATTTTGTAATTTTTTATTGGGGAACCATTTGCAGATGGGGGTATCCAAGTTACTAAAACTTGACCGTCACTTCCAACAGCTGTAACTCCTCTGACCTGGTTAGGAACCTTTGCTACTGAAGATGCAGATGGTGTTGCAGAGATAACATTCGAATCAGGACCGTGCCCCATAGAGTTTATTGCAACAATTTTAAAGCGGTAGGGAACCTCATTTACTAAACCTGTTATTTGAGCACCATCAGAATTCCCTGTCACGGTTTTAGTTTTAATATCTCCTGACCCAATCTGCCAATAATAAATTTTGTAACTTGTGATTTGGGTTCCTCCATTAAATGGTGTACCCCAGCTGAGCAAAACCTTACCGTCTCCTCTGGTGGCTTTTAAGTCTGTAATTCTGTCAGGGGCAAACATTGAAGCAGAACTTGATGGTTTGGCAGAAACTATATTCGAATCAGGACTTTCACCTCGAGAATTTTTTGCAATTACTTTGAAATTATAGGATACATCGTTAGTTAATCCATTAGCTAATGCTCTGGTCTGGGTACTAATGTTCGGAAAGGTGGTAAAAATATCAGAACCTGTTTTCCACATTATTATCTTGTAGTTTTGGATAGGGACTTGATTATCATAAGGAGCTGTCCAAATAAGATGAATTTCTCCATTTCCTGGAATCGCTATCAAATCTGTAACAGGTTCTGGTGGTCCTTCGGCAAATACAGATCCAAAGCCAGTTACAAAAATTATGGAAAAAACTATCGTTAGTTTAACTATCATCTGTATATTTGGAATAGTATTTTACTAAGCTCTGCCTTGGCAGAAATTATTTCATTTCTTAATTTGGATATATTTTCTACCTTCATGGTTAGTTGTTCATTAAAGTCCTCTGGTCTATTTGGATCATGAATAAACGTTCTCATGCTTTCCTTTTCAGATACTAGCTGTTTTGTAAGGTCTGCAATCTTTTTCTCTAACTGTGCTACCTTGTTGGAAGAATCAGCGTTTCCAACAACTTCTACGGTAATACTTTCAGGGTTCGTTGCGCCAATTTTTGCTGAAGTAAACTGACATGTTTTTGGTGCAATTTTATCTCCTAGTTTAACATTAACGCTTTCTTTATCTGACGAAATCATAACTATTGGTACTCTAACTTGCTCTTCTCCTGCACATGCTTCAAAAACTACATCAAATGTATCTGGTGTTGCAACAGCGGGGAGGACAGATATCTTGGTTGCAACATGTCCTGTAATTGGAGTCCCAGAGAAGGATATTTTATCCAATTGAAGATTTGATTTTGCAGGTGTATATAATACAAAGTACATTCTTTGAAGATCTGCTCTAGCATCATTGAGCTGCTTTCTTAGGTCTATGATTTTTGCTCCTAATTTCTTATTTTCCTCAGTAGGCTCTTTTCCAAAAGCCTGTTTTGCCTCGTTGAGTTCTTTTCTAAGAGAATCCACTTTTGCTGCTGCTGCTTGGATTTTTTGCGAGACATCTCCCTTGCTGACCAATGTCGCTGAAATCGAGTCTGGACTAGCTGCCTTAATTATTGTAGCACTTGTCACGCAAGAATTTTGGGCAATTGTCTCAACCAACTCGTATCGTTTTGTTTGGCTATCTGAAGTAATTAGAACCTCAGGGGATATCAAAGACTGGGTTACTGCACATACCTCAAAAACATAATCATAACTACCGACTGATACTTTGGGTGTTTGTTTTCCAAAATCAGTTTTTATTGGAGTGACGATAATTTTGTTAATTTTTCCTGCAGGTTTTGAAAGGTTTGAAATAAACTCATTAAGCTTTTTCTCGTCTACTGGTTTTGCCCATCCATTTGAAACTAATTTCATCACGCTTTCAGGTTTGACACATGCGGTGGAATTTTTTCCTTCTTTCATCACTTTGAATAATCCTGTTTCACAAACTATTTTCGCTGAAGGAATTCCAATTTTCGCCTGTTTTGTAGGAGGAAGAACATCGGCAAAAGCAGGAGCTGAAAATGAAAATACGAGGATTAATGAAAGAACAGAAGCAAGTACGATGGCGTGATTAAATTTCAACATTTTTTTCTCTAAATCATTCCATATAAAGTATTTTTAATAAAATTAGGCTAGCCTAAAATATTCCTCTTAGGTCTTCCCACGTAATCTGGGGTTGGCAAAGTTTTTCACTATCTCTATTTAATTCTCCCCTCCTCAAAGACTTGAAGGATTCAATTTTTCTTGATTCCAAAATTATTTGGTTCATGAAACCAAAATAACAGACAGATATTTGTTGATGCCCATTGATTTGTGGTATGCCTTTATTTGCTTTTTGAGTTTTAAAATAAATAATGAAAGGTAAATTCTATGAATTTAACCAAATTTGGGTTGGTTTTCATATATTCAACTTTATTTACCAATAATTGAACCTAGAATTTTTTTAGACCTCGAAGGTTATTTTATAATTACAAATTTAGGTTTCCAGCTTAGAGGATCCTTGGATAGTTTATGTGCTTTAATGAATAATTCATAAGCTTCATCTAGTTTTTTCAAGTCTTGCAGGGCATTGGCCTTGTTTACCAAAGCACCGATCCTATCAGGTTCTATTTCCAAAGCTTGGTCAAAGTATTTTATAGATCCCTCTGGGTCTCCTTGCTTTAGTATGGTTACTCCCTTGTTAACTAGAACTGCAACTAATGTTTCCTGACGAACGATTTCTTTATTTTCTAAAACTTTGTCAAAATAAACATGGGCTTGGATGGGATCTCCATAAATTGAAAGAACAATTCCTGCATTTGCAACTATTCTATAATCAATTTCCCCTTTTTGTTCAGAAAGTTCAATTGCTTTATCAAAGAGTGCTCTGGCATCTTTGTAATTTCCTTGTCTGGCCAACACTATTCCCTTGTCAGCCAAAGCCTTCACATTTGTAGGATCTTTTGAGAGGGCCTGATTGAAAAACTCTAAAGCCGATAAATTATTTTTTGTATCTAGTTGTTCTATTCCTGCCTCGATTAGCTCTTGAGTAGATAGCTTTGAATTTACAATAATCTTAGAAGGACTCTCCAAATCTATAATTCCATTATTTATCAAATACTTGATTGCATTTAGAAATTCTGTTTCTGAGACAATGCCATCTCCAAACCACTTGGCCGTGTTTTTTACCCATGATGGAACTTTTTCGGCATTAGCTGACTCTAGGGCTCCTACACTCACAACCAGTGCCAGTATTATTCCAACCAGAAAATGTCTCATCATAATTTGAATTACTTGCCTTTTTTTTAAAAATGTACTGTACGAAGACATAGGAAAATAAAAAATGAGAGAAAAAGAACTATATTTTTTCGAATTTTCTCTCACCATTAAAATTTGTATTTCTACCTCCCTGGATGGTTTGTACTTATTTGGTTAAAGATTATCGTCCAAATTTTGGTATGCCATGTTTTTTACGAAATTCCCTCTTTCCATTATTCTAATTTATCCGATCTAATCGTTTTTACATTTTTTACACTTTTCGATGAACCAATTAAAAAATTAAAAGAAATCGTTTCCCTCAGCTTTACATTAATATACTTTGTTTTGATTCGATCGATTGGTTATGGTATCTACTTCAGACATCTTTAAAGAAATTATTAAAACAGATCATAAAGTCATCACCGAGGAATCATCAAAAGCAATTCTCAAAAGTTATGGTGTCAAAGTTCCGCCTTTTGCCCTTGTTACTTCAGCTGAAGATGCAGCAAAGCAAGCCAAAAAGATTGGCTTTCCACTTGTGATGAAGGTAGTTTCACCACAAATTTTACACAAGACAGATGTAGGTGGAGTTAAAGTTGGTCTTGACAATGTCAATGACGTAAAAAAGACATTCAAAGATATGTACGGTAGGCTTTCTAAAAAGAAAGGAGTTGATGTTAAAGGAATTCTTCTTGAAAAGATGGTTCCAAAAGGTGTTGAACTAATCGTGGGAATTCAAAACGATTCACAATTTGGACCAGTTATCATGGTTGGCTTGGGGGGAATCATGACAGAGGTTATGAAAGATGTTGCATTTAGAATGCTTCCAATTACAACTTCTGATGCAAAGTCCATGATTAACGAACTAAAGGGTTCAAAACTTCTAAAGGGTTTCAGAGGAAGTGAACCAATTGATCTCAATATGGTTGCTAAAATGTTAGTTGATATTGGAAAATTAGGCGTGGAAAATGCAGATTACATTAACAGTATCGACTTTAACCCAGTAATCGTATATCCAAAGTCCCACTTTGTAGTTGACGCAAAAATTATCCTAAACAAAGAACTAAAGAAAAATTCAATCTCAAAAGCAAAACCAAACAAAGAAAACATGGAGACATTCTTTACTCCAAAATCTGTTGCACTAGTTGGTGCCTCAACAAGTAAAGGAAAGATTGGAAACTCTATTTTGGATAGTCTGGTAAATTATGATTTTAAAGGAACGGTTTATCCTATTAATCCAAAGGCCGATAAGATCTTTGGGCAAAAATGCTATCCTTCAGTTTCAGCAATTCAAGGTAAAGTTGATCTTGTTGTAGTTTCCGTAGACTTGTCTATGACTCCTCCTGTCTTAGAAGATTGTGCAAAGAAAGGAGTCCACAGTGTAGTAATTGTTTCAGGTGGAGGAAAAGAGCTTGGTGGAGAGCGGGCAGCATATGAAGCTGAAGTAGCACGATTATCTAAAAAATACAAGATTAGAATAATTGGTCCAAACTGTATTGGAATGTTTAATGCAGCTAATCGCCTTGACTGTGCATTCCAAGGCCAAGAAAGAATGGTACGTTCAAAATTAGGCCCTGTTTGCTTTTTCTCTCAGAGTGGTACAATGGGAATTAGTATGTTAGAAAGTGCTGATGTCTTTGGGTTATCAAAAATGATTAGTTTTGGTAATCGTTCGGATGTTGATGAAGCTGATATGATATGGTATGCTGCTAATGATCCTCAAACAAAGGTAATAGGGTTATACGTTGAAGGATTTGGAGATGGACGTAAATTTATCAATACTGCTAGACGTGTAATGAAAGAAACGAAGAAACCAATTGTAATTTGGAAGAGTGGGAGAACGGCAATGGGTGCAAAACAAGCTGCCTCACATACAGGTTCCCTTGGAGGTTCAAATGCAATTATTATGGGCGCATTTAAACAAGCCGGAATAATATCAGTTGATAGTTATCAAGAACTTGTTGGAGTTCTAAAGGCGTTAGCATGGCAACCAGCTGCAAAGGGAAATAGTGTTGCAATGACTAGTAATGGTGCTGGTCCAATGATTGGTGGAATGGATCAATTAGAAAGATTTGGTCTTAAAATCGGAAAGTTATCCCCAGAACGTATCAAAAAAATGAAATCTCATTTTCCACCAGCTGTTCCTATTCATAGTGGTAATCCTGCGGATGTAGGTGGTGGTGCAACTGCAGATGATTATAGATTTGTTATTCAGCAATTCATGGATGAAAAAAATATTGATATTGCAATGCCGTGGTTTGTTTTCCAAGATGATCCTCTAGAAGAAAAAATTGTTGATTATTTAGCTGATTTCCAAAAGAAAAGGAAGAAACCAATACTAGTTGGATGTAATGGAGGCCCATATACTGAAAAAATGATAAAATTAGTTGAGAAACATCAAGTCCCAGTTTATCAAGACCTTCGAACTTGGGTTGAAGCTGCAGGTGCTTTAGTTCAATTGGGTAAAATTCAAGGAAAATAGATAACATTTAATTCTTATATCTTTAGGAAAGTTATCATGTCACTAGTTACAACATCTACTTCTGAAGGCATTTGTACCGTCAAAATCAACAGGCCTGACAAGTTAAACGCAATGAATACAGAAGTTGCAAAAGAACTAATCAAAACTTTTGAGAATCTAGGCAGAGATGAAAACATCAAAGTAATCATTCTTACAGGTGAGGGAGACAAGGCATTCTCTGCAGGTGCAGACATTGAATACATGTCTAAAATTTCTGCAGATGAATCAGTAGAGTATGCAAAAACTGGACAACTTGTTACATCTACAGTTGAACTTGTAAGACAACCTACCATTGCAGCCATCAACGGATTTGCACTGGGAGGTGGCTGTGAACTTGCAATGTCGTGTGATATTAGAATTGCAGCTGACACTGCAAGGCTAGGCCAACCAGAAGTTACCATTGGCATTCCTCCTGGATGGGGAGGAACGCAAAGGTTGATGAGGATTGTTGGAATTGCCAAGGCAAAAGAAATTGTCTATACTGGCAAGATGATAAGAGCAGATGAAGCAAAAGAGATAGGCTTGGTAAATCAAGTTGTTCCTCTTGCATCCTTACAAGAAGAAGCATTAAAGATGGCTCAACAAATTGCAGCAAACTCTACGATGGGTGTTCAAATGTCAAAGGTTGCCATCAACAAGGGAAGAAATGCAGATCTTGATACTGGTCTAGCAATGGAGCTACTTGCATGGAGAAATTGTTTTACTCACCCCGACAGGGAAGAGAGAATGACAGCTTTTGTCAACAAATCTAAAAAATAAACTACTCTCAACTCCCTTCTTATTTTCAGAAAACCTGAAAACATGATTTAATAACTAACGTGATAATTTTTAGATATATGGTCTCCTCAAGAAATCAACAACCAAAAAAAGAAACTACTCGTAGTATTACCTACAGACTAACAGAGAAATTGATAGAGGAACTAGATGTAGAGGCAAATCAAAAAAAAATTTCACAAAATGTCTTAGTAAAGCAGATCCTTGAAAAATATATCGGTTGGGATAGATTTGCAGATAAGATTGGAATGATTCCAGTCCCAAAAGAGATTCTTAAAACCATGGGAGAAAATCTTGATGGACGTGACATTGATAATATTATCAATGTAATTTTTCCAATGATAAAAAATCATGTCATGTTCATAAAAGGAGGTTATGATTTGGAACGCTGCCTTGAAACCTTGGAAGAATACATGAGGGCATCCGGAATGAATTCAGATCATAGAAAGAAAGGTGAATTACATTCGTTTATTATCCAACATGACTTGGGGTTGAAGTGGTCTGTATTCACCGAGCAATTACTTACGCAGATATTTAGAAACTTTGCATCAGATAAGGACCTTAAATTTCAAACAACCGATACTACTGTAATTCTAAAAGTTGCCCTTGGATCAGATTTCAATGAACATAATTATCAAAGCTGAGATTCAATTCAGTCATTGAAATATTCCAAACCCGAACTAATATCTATGAATGTAAATCCTACCTTACAATTATGGATAAAGAAACAAATGAACCAACCGGCTCTTTCGGTCAACTCTCACGTAACTGCTCTTGAGGCAGCAAGATTAATGGAAAATTCAAAAACTGGAGCGATAGTTGTTTTGGAAAATAGAATTCCTGTGGGTATAGTAACAAACAAAGATTTAACAATAAAAATAATTGCACACTCTTATCCAACAGATACCCCAATTAGAAGGGTAATGTCTTTCCCTTTGATTTCCATTACTCCAGAAACTGAAATCCATACAGCAGCTAAACTAATGTCCTCCAACAAAATTCGAAAACTTCCAATAATTGATGGAAATGAGGTAATTGGCATTATTACTGCATCTGATATTTCTTTACCACCGAACAATCAGTAATACTGTATTTATTACAAATTTTGATTAAATATGGATTAGAAATATAATGAATTACTAGTGGGGATAGGGGGAAAAGCTTATTATATTTTGAACGGACATTTTGAATTATAATGGCATCTGAACAAACCCAGAAATTGATAACTGTAACCCCTAAAGCAGCAGAAAAGATTGCCGAGTTTATGAAAGAAGAGACTGACAATCCTGAATACCTTCGAGTATATGTTCAAGGTGGAGGCTGCTCAGGTCTATCCTACGGAATGGGCTTTGAGAAAGCACCAGAGGAAGATGACTTGGTTCTAGAAGAAAACGGTGTAAAACTAATCGTAGACAGCTATAGTGTAGATCATCTAAAAGGTGCAAACGTAGACTATATTGAAAGCTTGATGGGCTCTGGATTTAAAATTAACAATCCAAACGTTACCAAATCTTGTTCATGTGGTCACTCCTTTAACACCGAATAAGACTTATTTTTCATTTTTTGTTAATCCAATCGCATATTGAATCTATCTTTAAATTAATTGAAAGTTTTTGAAAGATTAGCTTTTTTTCTTGCGATACCCTCATATATCCAGAACCGAAAATAGAACCATGATAATTAAGGAGATGAAATGTTTATGCCTCAATCAGGAATTGTCAAATATCACGTTAAACTTTCCTATGAAGTTGATGGGCTCGTTGAAAGGGCAGACATAATCGGTGCAATTTTTGGCCAAACAGAGGGACTGTTAGGCCCAGAGATGAATCTTAATGAGCTGCAACGCGTTTCAAAAGTAGGACGTATCGAAGTCGATTCAAAATCAACAGCAAACACCACAACGGGGGGAGCTGTTATTCCAATGAGTACTGATATTGATACCTGTGCATTAATTGCAGCAGGCATTGAGAGCATTGATAAAGTTGGTCCCTTTGACTGTACTTTCAAATTAGAATCGATTGATGACGTAAGGGCAGCAAAGAAAGACGATATTGTAAGAAGAGCAAAAGAGATCAAACAACGTTGGGCTACGAAAACTGTAAGCGAGGGAGAAACTATGCTTAAAAATGTACATGAAGGTGACTTGGGCAAACTAACCACATATGGCCCATCTAAACTAACTTGTAGTTCTGGTGTGTTTGATTCCAATTGGATAATTTTAGTAGAAGGACGAGCAGATGTGATTAATCTACTAAGAGCAGGTTATGATAATGTAATTGCAATTGAAGGTGCAAAAATTGACGAATCTATTAAAGAACTATGTAAATCCAAAGATAAGGTAGTAGCCTTTATTGATGGTGATAGGGCTGGAGGATTTATTCTAAAGGAATTACAATCTGTTGTAAATCTTGATTACTCGCTGCAAGCAGACAGCGGTGTGGAAGTTGAAGAATTGACTCCACAAAGATTAGATGAAATTCTAAAACCAGTTAAAGATGAGATTGAGGGAGGGGGACCAACAGAACCAGTACTAAAGAATGAAGATGATAAACCAATAGCTGAGTTGGCATCAAAAGTATTTCCCGATCTTAATGAAACCCTTGAAGCAATAGCTTTGGATGAATCCCAAAAAGAGATTTTTAAAGTTCCAATTAGCGAGGTAGTCAACAAACTATCAACTCAAACAGGAATCAAATATCTTCTATTAGATGGAATAATTACTCAGAGGCTTTTAGAAGGCGCTAGAAAGGCTGGTATAGAATGTGTGATAGGTCATAGAGTTGCAAAACTATCGGACTCTGATGGTCTAACCTTAAAAACATTTGGTGAACTAGGCGTAGCATAGGATTCTTAGATGACTGAACTAAAGATTCAGCATATCCTTACCCTAACACATCTCTTGTCCAAAGGAGCAAAACACAATTTTGTATCAATTACAACGACTTCTCTTGGAAAAGATATAAAAAAATCTCAACAGGCAGCATCGAAGCATTTACTTGAGCTTGAAGGTAGTGGTTTTATTGAAAGAATAATTAGTGGAAGGAAAATGTCTGTAAAAATTACTCCAAAAGGATATTCAGAAATGGTAAAACTTTCAAATGCACTAAACAAAAGTCTCTCCTCATCACCTTCAAATGTATTGTTAAAAGGGATTCTAGTATCTGGAATGGGAGAGGGAGCATACTATATGTCTCTTAGAGGTTACACCAAACAGTTTAAATCAAAAATTGGCTACGTTCCTTTCCCTGGAACTTTCAACGTAAAATTGAACAAAAAAGAATACACTGAAGCTATTAGACAATTTGCAGGTTTGGAAGGTATTCACATTGATGGCTTTTCTGATGGGAAAAGAACCTATGGTTGGGTGAAATGTTTCAAGGCAACCTTAAACTCATCTTTTGATTGTGAGCTCATTAGACTAGAACGGACTCATCATGACACCTCAATCATCGAACTAATCTCACAAAGAAATTTGAGGAAAACAGGAAAACTATCTGATGGCTCTAAAGTAACAATAACGATTCCAATAAATGGGAAATAATTTAGATGTCATGAATATTTTTCCCATATTTTTTTTCAATCACCGAGCTTGAAACTTCAGGAATTGGAGATTGAAGTCTTGCAACTGTTACATCTAGATTTATTTTTTTACATCCTTCGAGGATAAATTTTTCTTGATGGACCTGATCATATCCTAAAGCGATAATTTGAGGACGAATAAAGTCAACTGTTTTGAATATGTCTCCTTCATGTCCTACGACACTCAAATCTACTACCGAAAGAGAATCAACTAGTAACTTTCTTTGGTCCTGATTATGTAGAGGTAGACGCTTTTTCATCTTCTCAGCAGTCTTGTCAGTTGCAATTACTACAATCAAAACATCCCCAAGATCTTTGGCGGCATTTAACGTGTGAATATGCCCAGGATGAATAATGTCAAAAACCCCCCCTGCCAAGACGACCTTAAGTGAGGTTCTCCCAAGTTCAGTCAAATTTTTCCGGTCTTTACTTACAAGTTGATTTGCGATACACTCGTCAATCTTTGAATCAATATCTGCATCCACAATTCCTCCTTTTTCTTTGATTATTTCTATCGGGGTCTTGTCGCTAATCGATGAAACATACATTGCTGATAAAATTAATTTTTGTATTTGTTTCAACTTTATTTCCTAAATAATCCCCCTCTCTTTAATTCATCGATAATTACATTTTAGGCTCAAGGCCTTTTGCTAATCTTAATGCATCAACTAAACCATCGGCATACCCAATACTGAGAATTGCAACTTCATCTTGCCCATCTTCTAGGAATTTTTCCGCATCCTGAATGTACAGCTCTGCATTTTCCAAAATAACTTTGTATTCCTTTTGTCCTTTGTACAATGGTGTAACTTCTTCTAAAGCCTCTCTTACCATTGGTACATACTTTTCCATCATCTGTACAGGAATTTTTTTTGTTTTCTCGGAATTATCATATGGCTCATCGAGACAATTGACTAAAATTTTGAGGGCATCTGATTCGGTGAAATGAAATCTCCCTGTTATTATTATGGTGTGAGGAGGTTTTCCAAAATCATGTTTTAACAAGCTTGATATTTTTCCTGAGACAATCGATTGATTTCTAAATCCAATTCTAGAAGGAACGATTGCATAGGTTGACGGTGTAATGACCTTTCTTTTTTGACCTTTTTCAGTTTTAATTAAACCCAATAACGCATCTTTAGGATTTAAGAAAAAATCCTTATCCTGATTATATTCTAATAATAAAACAGTGTGATTTCCTTCAATGATATTTTTATAAATTACAAAATAAGGAGTAGTCATAGATTTCATCTCGCTCATTATAGTTGCCAGTCTTCCAATTTTGTAAAAGTGTAAACCGCATTCTCCTATCATGGAAGTTAGAGAGGAGGAGGAATGAACTGAGTATGTTTTTATTTTATCTTTTATGGCACGAGTACGCAGTTCGATATGTGTAGTAGCAATGTATGGGTCCCCATAGGATAATAACACAACTTTTTTGTTTTTGGCATTTTTTAAAATCTCATTACCGTCTTCAACTACCCATCTTTTTACTGGTTTGAACTCTCCCCTGGTCAATTTTTTTATTTCTTTCAAATCCGTTTTGCCAATCGGACTAGTAAATTGCTCTAAATAGACAATGTCTGCAATTGATAGAATCTCTTGAGCCTCAATGGATATGGATTTTACCCCAGAAATTCCCAACCCCACAAACCACAGCATTCTTACATCTTCATTTTTTTATCATGAAGTCTTTTTAGATGACGAAGAGTCTTTTTCAAAATTTCAATTCCTTTGAGATACTCCTCAATTGATACCTTCTCATCTATCGTATGGGCCTCGTGAGGGTCACCGGGACCATATGTAACAACGGGAATTTTCCATTGATTACCAATAACGTTCATGTCTCCAGTTCCAGTTTTGCGAATCAAAGTTGGTTTGGCATTCTCAGCTTCCATTATGCCAAGAGTAAATGCCCTTACTATTGGAGAATTATGTGGAGCTTCAAATGGTTCTGTTTCATCAATTATCGAGTAAAATGCTTCTACCTGCCTTCTCTCAGAAATTTCTTTTACCAATGTTGCAATTTTCTGCTCTATTGTTTTACAATTCATGTCGACTGGAATTCGAATATCCATAGTCGTCATGCATTCCTTTGGAGTGACATTGTGACTAGTTCCTCCGCTAATCTCAGTTATGGTAAGAGAAAGAAGCATCCCTTTGGTTTTACCCTCTTGTCCTTGCTCAAGACCTTTTTTGAGTTCATTTGTAAATATCATTGACTCTTCTATTGCATTTTTGGATAACCATGGTGCACTAGCATGTGCACTATCTTCGACGGTTACTTTAAGATTAATTGCCAGTCTTCCTTTGTAAGCTATTGTCACTTTTTTTATTCCTGAGGGTTCTCCAAACACGGCGTAATCAATGCCCATATCCTTTTTGGCTAGATTTTTTATTCCAGTTGCGTTTCCTTCCTCATCAACAGCACCCACAAAAATTATTGTTCCGTTATTGTTTTCAATCGAAGCTGCAGCAAACAACATTGCCATAAGAGGAGCCTTCGCATCGGAAGCACCTCGACCGTAAAGAGAATCTCCTTCCTTTCTTACCTTTATCTTTCCTGGAACCACATCCATATGCCCGCATAGGAGAATTTTTGGGGATCCAGAGCCTTTTTTTGCAATAATATTTCCAACTTCGTCAATTTGTATATCTTCAAACCCCATATCATCACACTTATCTGCTAAAAATTCAGCCATTGCCCCTTCATTACGTGATGGAGTGTACAAACGAAGTGCCTTCTCGAGCATTTTTACTGCAAATCTTGGTGTTATAGTAAATGAGGTTTCCAATTCTTACTTGCCAGATTGCATTGCATAATCAAGCATTAATGAAGGTATGTCGACATCACATACTCTCACAGTATTCTTGTATTCTGTTGTATTGTTAACTTCATGGACTACCAAACCTTTCTCATCACTTTCCATCAAATCTACGCCAACTATCTGACCTTGAACTGCATTTTTAGCCTTTATACACATCTCTTCCATCTCTGGGGTTACTTTGCATGGTGTTGCGGTTCCTCCAAGAGCCATGTTTGTTTTCCAGCTACCATTGCCAGATGTTCGGTAAATTGCAGCAACTATCTTATCTCCGACCATAATTGCTCTAATGTCTCTGGGTGGTCTTTTTACAAATTCTTCTAAATAATGAACTTGATAAATTGGATACATTTTCTCTCGACTCTCAATAATTCCCTCAGCAGAGTCTTTGTCATTTAATTTAGAGATTAATCTTCCCCAACTTCCAACAGTTGGCTTGATTACTTTGGGGTATCCTTGCTCTTTTAGAGTTTCTAAGGCCGCCTCTTTAGAAAAGGCTACAGTCGCATCAGGAGTAGGTACACCATATTTTTTTAGCAACATGTGAGTGAATAATTTATTTCCAGCAAATACTCCGGTGTTAAGACAGTTTATCACATTTACCCCTAGACCCTCAAGTGCAGCAGTGGAATGCAAATTTCGATAATAACTCACACACCTCTGAATAACTACTCCATAGTCCTCTGGCTGTTTCTCCAAATCTAAAGCAAGTTTCTTACAATCCACCATCTGGATATTGATGTTCTTTTTTTTACCAGCTTCTAGTAGCGCCTTTTCTTCCCATCGGATGGTGTCGTAAAGAATCGATACGTCAGGATTCACTGTCCCCAATCCTCGCCAACCGTCTGGGCCGGCTTTAGATTAAAACCATCTGAACTTTTTTCTAACTCAAAACTTGCACCACATTCAGGACATGTTACAATCTCTCCTTCTAAAGCATCGCTTGGAATGGAAATATTTGCGTCACATTCATCACATTTTGCCATTTTTATTCCTCGGGTTTTTCTCCTTTTTCGTCATTAATTATCTTTTTTTCAAGTCTGTCTTCTAAAGGAACCTCGATAAGATCTCCCATCCTGAGATTCTTAAGACCAGCTGCAACTGCCTTAGCCGAATCATTATTCTTCTCCAGTCCCAATATGGACATTAGATAAGAAGCCCCAGTTTTTCCAGCAAGCTCCCCAAAAACAATTCTCCTTCTATTTCCAACCGCTCTGGGTGGAATAGGTTCATAGGCCGCTGGGTTTCTCAAAATTGCTGCAAGGTGAGTTCCAGCTTTGTGTTTGTACGCAGAAGTTCCTACAATGGGTTTGGAGTCGTATGGTGCAATACTAGTATACTCTTCAATCAATCTTGAAAGATCTTGAAGCATGTCTAATCTAAAATCATTTGGTGATTTGTAAAGATAGGTAAGTGCAACCGACACTTCTGCCAGTGAAGGAATTCCTGTCCTTTCACCTATGCCGTCTATGGTAGTATGGATTTGATCTACTCCTGCATCACAAGCTGCAAATGCGTTTGCAAGTGCAAATCCGATATCATTATGCACATGCGCATCAAGGGGAGTATCTATAACTTCTCTTACTTTTTTAACAAAGTTGTACATGCCGACTGGTCGCAGGATTCCTACGGTGTCGGGAAGGCTAATTCTATCTACTCCTGCTTCTTCAATTGCTCTACACATCTTTAAGAGAAATTCTGGTTCTGCTCTACTTCCATCTTCTACCGTGAATCTAATTTTTAATCCATGTGATTTTGCATATTCTACAGTCTCTACGGCTCTATCCATTGCTTGCTCTCGTGTTATTCGAAGCTTGTCTTTAAGATGTATGTCTGAAATTCCAAGATAAGCTGCACACCATTTAGCATCACAGCTTAGTGAGACATCAATATCGTCTTTAAGAGCACGTCCGTGAGAAACAATGTCTGCCTTTAATCCCTGCTTGATAATTGTTTTTACGGCTTCTTTGTGATCCGCTGATACAACTGGAGATATTTCAATTTGGTCTACTCCAAAATAATCTAACATCCAAGCAATTTGAATTCTCTGTTTATTTGTAAATGAAACACCTGGGTGTTGTTCTCCTTCCCTTAATGTACTATCAAGAACTTTTATTTTCTTTGGGATTTTATCATACATGTTATACATGTCTGCATAGTAATTAGGATCCTTCATTATAGAAGTCGCTGACCTAAATTGATCATATAAACATATTCGTACTATATTCGTTGGAATTTAACAAAATCAATACTTTCTTAGCAAGATTTCAATAATTTTATTCGAATATCGTTTTAAGTAATTTTTCTTAAAATAATTACAGTATTGGTGTCAATTACTCCGGGAATTTTTCGTAGCGCGTCGATACTATTGTTAATTTCTGCAATATTAGATGCACTGATAATGGTTGTAATGTCATACTGGCCAGTAATCTCATAAACAGTCTTTACTCCTTCTAACTTTGCAAGCTTTAAGGAAACCTTTGAAGTGTCCGTGGCAGAATCCACAGATACTAAAACTAGTGCACTAGTAACATTTTCTTCTCCTAGCTCCAAAGTAAATCTCTTGATAGTACCCCCATCTACAAGATTTTTTACTCTTCGCCTAACTGCAGATTCAGAGAGTTTAAGCCTTTTACCAATATCTACAAAAGATTCTCTAGAATTTTCTCTTAGAAATTCAATAATTTTCTCATCAATTTTATCCTTGAACATTTCTTTTTTTCTCCTCTTCAGTAAGTACCGAATCCAAGCTTTGTAAAACTTTTGTTATGTCTTCTTCAGATATTACTAATGGTGGGAGAATTCTTAGAATGTTTCTTCCAGAGTAGAGCATCAATATACCCTTTTTAATTAAATTCATCAAGATATCTTTAACCTCAAACTTCATCTCTACTCCAATCATCAGTCCTTTTCCTCTGATCTCTCTGATTATGGGGTGTTTTTCTTTTAGCTTTTCTAATCCTTCTCTAAAAATTTTTCCCATTTTTTCAGAATTCTCAATTAATCCATCTTCAGTAAGAGCTTTTAGCGCCGCCGTCCCTGCAGCACAAGACAAGGGATTTCCTCCAAAAGTTGATGAATGCTCTCCCTTACTAATTGATGCTAAAATATCTGGGCGTACCAAGGTTGCTCCCATTGGAACTCCGCCAGCGATTCCTTTTGCAAGACACATTATATCTGGAGATGTATTCCAGTGATCGCAAGCCCATAGTCGTCCTGTTCTTCCTAATCCTGCTTGTATTTCGTCAAAGATTAGAAGAATTCCTTTCTCATCACAAAGCTTTCGAACATCTTGTAAAAATCCTTCGGGAGGTACGATTATTCCACTTTCTCCCTGAATGGGTTCTAAAATTACAAAGGCAGTATCGTTATCTATTACCTCTTGTAGTGAGTTGATGTCGCCGTAGGATGCAAAAGAAACTTTTTCAACAAGTGGTAAAAATGCTTTTTTGTATTTTGGATTAAAAGTCAGAGATAAAGCTCCTAAAGACTTTCCATGGTATGATCCCTTCATTGCAACCATCCCTTTTTTTCCAGTAAATTTTCTTGCAAATTTTATTGCAGCTTCTACTGCTTCTGCACCACTGTTGTTTAGATGAACCTGTGTTAAATTTTTTGGCGCAATCCCAATTAGTGTTTTTAGAAACTCTTCTCTAGTTTTATTATACAGTGAGCTGTGCACTGTGATTATTTTATCCACTTGTTCCTTGATTGCTTTTACAACTCGGTCATTTTGATGTCCCACAAGAGCAACACCATAACCGCCCATACAGTCAATGTATTCTTTTCCGTGAATGTCCCAAACATGTGATCCCTTTCCTTTCTCTACAGTTACTGGAAACCTCTGATACAAATTTCCCATAAATTGATCTTCACTCAAGTTGAATCACCGTGCAGTTATCGTGGGCTATTGCAGAGGATATAGGATTTTCTTTCTGACCGTTTGCAATTAACGCTTCTTTAACTCCCATATCTAGTGCTTCAGTTGAAGCAAGAATTTTTTTCTCCATTCCTGGACCTATTTTTGGTCTAATTTCTTTTGCCTCCTCAAGAGTCAATTTTTTTACTAGTTTATCATCCATTAAAAGTCCATCAACATTTGTAATGAACAGAACTTTGTCTGTTCCAACCTTTCCAGCAATATATGCCGCTGCTCTATCTCCATCGACATTGAGAACATCTGATTCCTCGCTAATTGCAATTGGGGAGATTACTGGGGTCAGGCCTTGGTCAAGCAGTGAATTAATTAAATTCGAATTAATCTCAGTAATTTTACCCGTATATCCACCATCAATCGCCTGTTTTCGGCCTCTTTCATTTATGATGAGTAATTTTTTCTTTCTTTGTGCTTGGATTATCTTTCCATCAACTCCTGAAAGACCTATTGCATTTATTCCATTTTTTTGCAACATTTGAACTATTGTCTTGTTTATTCGTCCGGCCATAACCATTGTAAAAATTTCCGCAGTTTCCTTGTCAGTGTATCTACTTTTAATTCCGCTTGGTGATGTTACAAATCTTGGTTCCTTTCCAAGTTGTTTACACACTTTTGTAACTTCCTTGCCACCACCGTGAACTAAAACTACTCCTTCTGCCTTTGCAATTTTTTTGATATCTAAAATTGTTGATGGATGTAAATTATCTACTACACTTCCACCAATTTTAATTGTAATCATTTCTAAACCGGAGTTAATGGTGTATATCTAAGACCATCCATTTCATCAAATCCACACATAACATTCATGTTTTGGATAGCAGATCCTGCAGCTCCCTTCATCAAGTTATCTGAAGCTGACAATGCAATCAAGCGGTGATTATCCTCGTCAAGATCAAATCCGATATCACAAAAGTTAGAACCTACCAAAAACTTTGGGTCTGGGAATTTGTAAAGGCCTTTTTTGTCACGAATTAATCGAATAAATTTTTCTTCACCATAGGTTTGACGATAAAGTTTCCAGAGTTCTTTTTCTTCAATGTCTTTTTTCATGAATGTATGATTAGTACATAAAATTCCCCTAACTACATCAACTGCATGGGGACTCATTGAAACACGTATTTTTCTTCCTGCAATTTCGCTTAGCTCTTGTTCAATCTCTCCTGTATGTCTATGCTTGGCTGGTTTGTAAGGTCTGATAACTCCAGCTCTCATGGCGTGTGCTGTACCCGAACCAGAACCAGCTCCAGATGACCCAATTTTAGAGTCAACTACAATGTGTTCAGTATCAATTAGATCGTTTCGAATCATGGGTGCAAGTGCCAACATGGAGGTTACTGCCATGCATCCAGGGCAGGATACCAACTGTGCTTTTTTAATCTGCTCTCTATGTAATTCAGGAACCCCGAAAACAGAATTTTTCAAATAATCTGGATGTGGGTGCTCCCACCCATACCATTTATTGTAATCTTCTGGGGCATGCAGCCTATAATCTGCACTCAAATCGATAATCTTGATTCCTCTATCGTAGAGTGCCTTAACAATTTCTGTTGCGGTTCCATGTGGTACTGCAGTAAAAACAACATCACATTTGTCTGAAATTTTATCGTAATCTAATTCGGAGAAAGTAAGGTCGGTAAATCCCTTCAAACTTGGTTGAATTCGATGTAAATATTCTCCGACATGTTGTCGTGATGTTACCATGGCGATCTCCACATCAGGATGATTTACTAGTAAACGAAGAGTCTCTCCTCCAACATATCCTGATGCTCCAACTATTCCAACTTTCATGATACACCTGCTCGTAAGGGAGTATAATTTATTTCCTAATGCACCCTAGTGCATATTCTATCATTGCCTTTGGAATATTTTTTTTTGCTACTCTGGCTAAGCCTTTAAACTCTACGGTATTGTTGACCTCATGAACTACTAGTCCTTTTTTTTCATCCTCCATCATATCAATTCCTAAAATTCCCCCACCCATTGCTTTTGATGCATTTCTGGCAATTTCTTCCATCTCTTTTGTGATTTCGCATATTTCGGGGTCAGCCCCCAAAGCAATGTTTGTTTTAAACCCGTCTGAAGAATTTCTGTACATGGCAGCTATTGGTTCATCTCCAACAGTAATTACTCGAATATCACGTGGTGGCCTTTGGATTAATTCTTGAAGGTAGTAAATTCTATCATGTGGACCATCATTAATGTCTCTAATTTCCATTATGGCCTCTGCTGTGTCTTTATCTTTTAATGGAATTACTCCTCTTCCCCAACTTCCGATAATTGGTTTAATAACAAGGGGGTATCCAACTTTTTCCAAATTTTGAAAAGCGCTTTCACTTGAAAACGAAAAATAAGTCTTTGGCGTTGGTATGTTTTGTTTTTTTAGCCGCAAGGTCATTATCATCTTGTTTCCACAAATACTTGCAACATTGTAAGTGTTGATTGTAGGGACATCCATAAACTCAAGACTTGCAGTAAAGTGCAGTCCTCTAAAATAACTCACACATCTTTCAAGAACAACGTCGCCAAGATCAAACTCTTCTCTTTTACTATCTGTATTAATTTGGGAGATTTTGGCGTCAAGCATTGATGTATCGCATCCAAGATCTAATGCTTCTTTCTGTAGCATTTTTTCTTCAGATCTTAGACGATCAAAAACAATACAGATTTTTGACATTACTCTCCCCAGTCTTCGCCTACACTTTCTGCTTGTTTTAGCACAACATTTGAACCGTCTATACTTGCGATTTCAAAGTCTGCTCCACAATCAGGACAGGAGACTATTTCTCCTACTGAGGCGTCATCTGGGATGTTTAGTGTTGCATCACATTCTGGGCAGTTCATGTTTTTGTTGACCTTTTCTTTTGTAATTTATTAGCTTCTGTTGACTGAATTCCCCACAATTCTACAAATCCTTTGGCAAGCCTTTGGTCAAACGTTGATTCTGTTCCATATGTGGCGATCTCTTTTCTATAGAGCGCTTTTACAGATTTTCTTCCTACTACTCGAATACTTCCTTTGAAAAGCTTTAGTTTCACTGTTCCTGAGACCTGTCTTTGAGAGGCTTCAATAAATCCATCAAGATCTTCTTTTAATGGGTCTTGCCAGAGACCCGAATAAGCAAGATAAGCCCATTCATCATCAATTAGAGACTTGAACTTGTTTTGATGCTTTGTATGGACCATTTTTTCTAAATCTTGATGAGCCTCAATTAAACAGGTTGCAGCCGGAGTTTCATAAACTTCCCTGGATTTAATTCCAACAACCCTATCTTCTATGTGGTCTACAATGCCGACACCTGCAGCTCCTGCCTTTTTGTTAATGTATTCAATCAGCTGTACGGCCTCTAGTTTTTTTCCATTCACTTTAATAGGAACTCCTTTCTCAAATTCAATTTCTAAATAGGTTGGTTTGTCAGGCAAGTTTTTTGTTTTAACCCAAATAAATGCATCATCTGGCGGTTCATTATATGGATCCTCTAGAACTCCTCCTTCAATTGCACGACCCCACAAATTTTGATCAATACTAAATTTTTTTGCAACTGCATCAATATGGATTCCATGTTTGTTGGCAAACTTTAGTTCTGTTTCTCTATCTAAATTCTTATCCCTAATAGGTGCAATAATTGGAAGATCTGACCCAGAACGAAGTGTAATGTCAAATCTTACTTGATCATTTCCTTTACCTGAACAACCATGAGCTAATGCTGTCACTTTTTCTTTTTTTGCAATCTCTAAAACTTTTTCTGCAATTAATGGTCTTGCTAATGCAGTTGCCAGGCAATATTTTTTTTGATAAAGTGCATTTGCTTTTATCGATGGAATAATAAATTTTTCAGCAAATTCTTTTTTTGCATCGATGTTATAGTGTTTTTTTACTCCAAGTTTTTTTGCTTTTGCTGCAATTTTTTTCTTATCATCACCTTGACCAACATCTACGGTAACTGTGATTACTTCCATGTCGTGTTCTTCTTGAAGATACTTTACAACAACTGAGGTGTCTAACCCTCCAGAAAATGCTAAAATTCCTCTCTTTGTCATAAAACATCTTTAAGGTCGTAATTTCGAATTTATCTCTTGTGATGCAAAAAATTTTAAAATTCTACCTTAAAATTTTCTGGCTAGCTTGAGCTAAAATTAGGTGATTTTTTATCCATCAAATATAACGCTGTTTTATGAAGTTAAAATCCACAGTTTTGGCAGGAATTGGTATACTTGCGATAGTGATAGCCATAGGAATTACATCTGATCTTAACCAAAATAAAAATGAAAACAAAATACGGGTAGCTTTTTTTCCAAACATAGGTCATGCCATCCCTGTTGTGGGGATGGAACAAGGGGTTTTTGAGAATAATCTTGGAAATTCCACTATAATTGAAAAAAAACTTTTTGACAGTGGCCCACAGGTAATAGAATCGTTATTTGCAAACTCTATTGATCTTGCATATGTTGGACCTGGTCCAGCAATTAATGGGTTTTTGAAATCTGAAAAAAATAACGTTGTAATTTTATCTGGTGCAGCAAGCGGTGGGGCTAGTTTTATCGTTCATCCCAATTCAAAGATAAATTCAATTAATGACTTTGCTGGAAAGCGAATTGCTGCTCCACAAATTGGAAACACACAAGATGTGTCCCTTCGAAATTATTTATCTGAAAACGGATTAAAGCCACTTGAAAAAGGAGGATCTGTCGTAATTTTGAATATTTCTAATCCTGATATTTATACACTGTTTACCAAAGGAGATATTGATGCTGCATGGGTTCCAGAACCATGGGCTACAATTCTTGTTCAGGAGCTCGGTGGAAAACGATTGTTTTTTGAAGAAGAATTATGGCCTGAAAATAAATTTGCCTCAGTTTTATTAATTGGAAGGAAAGATTTTGTTGAAAAAAATCCTATCATATTAGAAAAATGGTTAGAGTCTCATCAGCAAACAACAAATTGGATAAACAACAATCCTATAGAAACACGCATTATCTTCAACGAGTTTATGTTACATCATATGGGCAAAGCATTTCCTGACAGTATTATCGATGAAGCTCTTGGTAATCTAGAGATTACAACAGATCCTATCCATGATTCAATTTACACCTTTGCAAAAAGAGCAGATTCCTTAGGTTATCTAGGACGAGGTGAATATAGCTTGGATGGGATATTTTTTGACCTACCTTCAAAAGAATCACTTGAGGAAAACAATTGACAATGACTAAACTGGAAACTAAAGGCATTGTAAAATACTTCAAACATGAAAGTCACCAACTCAAGGCTCTGGGAGGAGTAGATCTTGATGTGGAAGATGGGGACTTTGTATGTTTGGTTGGACCTTCTGGCTGTGGCAAGTCTACGTTTTTGAGAATTATTGCAGGCTTGGAGAAACCTGATGAAGGGCAAGTCCTTTTTGACGGTAAACCTATCACAACTACTGGCCCTGAGAGGATTATGGTTTTTCAGGAGGGCGCATTGTTTCCTTGGTTGAAGGTTCAAGATAACGTTGAGTTTGGCTTGAAGATGGCCGGAATTCCCAAAGAAGAGCGAGCCCAGATATCAAAGAGATATTTGGATATGATGCAGCTAACCAAGTTTTCGAATTCTTTTACATACCAGCTTTCCACTGGAATGAAGCAACGAGTAGCAATAGCTAGAGCTCTTGTGATGGATCCTGATGTCTTATTGATGGATGAGCCGTTTGCAGCACTAGATGCACAAACAAGAGACTTGTTGCTAGTTGAGATGCAATTAATTTGGGAAAAAACTAAAAAAACTATTTTATTTGTAACGCACAATGTAGCGGAGGCTGTAGTTCTCGGAACAAAAGTTGCTGTGTTTAGCAACAGGCCCTCTAAAATAAAAAAACTAATGACTGTTGATTTTAAGCGACCTAGACTTACAGAGGATGAGAATCTTTTAGGTCTACAACAGGAAATACTTTCAGAACTTCGACCAGAGGTAAAAAAGGAAAAGTGATTTTTTGAAAAAAAACTTGTTTGCAAAAAAAATTGCTTTTTTCATTATACTTATTCTATTCTGGCAGGTAATTTCAATGGCAGAAATTTGGCCAAGCAATATCTTCCCTTCTCCGTATGAGGTGGGAGAAGATTTGGTATATAGTGTTTCAGATGGTAGTTTATTTTTTGGAATTGGAACTAGCATAATGAGATTAATCATTGGACTTGCAATAGCAATTGCTGGTGGAGTTGTTCTAGGAATATTTATGGCAAGAGTAGAAACTGTAAACCAGACTATAGGCTCTTTGGTTTTAGGATTACAATCTATTCCATCAATTGCTTGGGTCCCACTGGCGATTCTTTGGTTTGGTTTAACTGACGGTGGAATAATTTTTGTCACAGCTATTGGAGCAATTTTTGCAGTTACCATAAACACCTACACAGGAGTCAAGAATATTGATCCACATTATGTGGAGGCAGCCCGCAATATGGGCGCCAAAGGAACTCAGCTTATCACAAATGTACTAATCCCTGCGGCATTTCCTTACATGATTTCTGGTTTTAAGCAGGGTTGGGCGTTTGCCTGGAGAGGGGTAATCGGCGCAGAACTATTGTTTTCGTTCCTGGGATTGGGATTTTTACTAAACATTGGCCGCCAGCTCAACGATGTTTCACAAGTAATTTCCATCATGCTTGTGATAATGCTGATAGGTATGGCAGTTGATGGATTTATTTTCAAAAAAATTGAAAACAAAGTAATGTCTAGATGGGGATTGCGATAATTTATTTCTCTTTTTTAATTTTTAGTGAAACTGCAAACGCACACAAGATAATAACAATTGCAAAATACATAACAGAATTGAATCCAAAGACAAACGCAATGGATCCTCCAATTACAGGACCAACAACAGTTGCAATGGAAAGTGTGGAGCTAAAAATCCCAGTTGATGTAGAGTGTGGATTGTTTTCCATTAAATGGAAATTTCCACCAATAAACAAAAATGCCCATGTACCTCCAACTAATGCCATAAAGGGCATTGCCATCCACCAATCTGTAATAAATGACAAACCAATAAAAACAAAAGTTGTTGCACCTATTCCAATCTTAAACTTTGTAACATTTGAAATGTTAATTTTGCTTGCCATCGAATACATCAAAACAAAAGCTGCAAATGTGTTTGACACATAAACGATGGATACTTGATAAAGTTCCGCACCTAAATTCTCCATTAGCATTATTGGAAGAATGGTCCAAACCGAGGCTGCACCAATATGACGAAGTAATAACGATAAAAACAAAAATTTATTTTTCTTAATAATTTTTTTTGTAGTTCCTGGCTCTAATTCTTTTTTAGAAATAATATTGGGTAATCTATTTGAAATAAAAAAACCAACAATAAAAAAAGCAGAACTTACAATAAAAATTGCTTTTATGTCATTTACAAATCCAGCAGCAATAATCCCTGCCATCCATCCTAATGCATGAAACGCAATTACAGAGGCAACTTTTCGTTTTTGGTTGTTAGATTCGTAAGCATAAGCAATCATGGCAGGAATCATTATTCCACTACTAATACCTGCTCCAATTCTTGCCAAAAACAGCAGAGTCAGGTCATCTGCAAAGTAGTGTAATCCAAAAGTTGCAGCGCAGCCAATAAATCCAATTTTAATGAATAAAATCCGACTTCCTTTCTTGTCCGAACGCCTCCCAAAGTAAATCTCCGATAAAATCTGTGAAAAGCTAAACGAGGCCACGACCAACCCAATTTCAAAAATTGACTCTGTGACTTCCTTTGCGATGATGGGCATAAATACAAAAATGATTGCTATTCCTGCATTCTGGAAAAAGGTGGCACTACGAACTAGATTATTTATTTGCACTTTTTGCATAAACTGGTAAAAAATCATTCTTTACCTAATTTCAATATATGTTACTTTGTTGTCCTGAAAAGAGTTAAACTGAACAACTTATTTTGAAAATTGTTTGAGCAACAAAGAACCTTTTTTGGAAGCAATGAAAAATAAAATTTTACTATTTGATGGTGCAATGGGAACTGAAATTCAGAAATTTAATCCAACTCCAGAAGACTTTCCAGATAACAAAGACGGATTCAATGACGGCCTAGTTCTAACGCATCCGGAATGGATAAAGAAAATTCATCGAAATTATTTAGATGCAGGAGCTGATTGCATTGAAACAAACTCTTTTGGATCCAACAAAATTAAATTAAAAGAGTATGGATTTGGAGACCAAACTGTTGAGTTTAACAAAAAAATAGCTCTGCTTGCCTCTGAAGTTTGCTCTGAATATTCTGACAAACCACGATATGTCATTGGAACTATGGGACCATCAGGGTATCTTCCAAGCTCAAATGATCCAGATTTGGGACAAAAGCCACTCTCTGAAATCAGAGAAGCCTTTGAACAACAAGCTGAAGGATTAATCCTAGGTGGTGTTGATGCACTGCTTTTAGAAACTAGTCAAGATATTTTGGAAGTAAAGCTTGCCATTGAAGGATGTCAAAACGCTATGAAAAAAACTGGAAAAAAAGTTCCACTCATTGCAAATACTACTTTAGATCAGTATGGAAAGATGTTACTTGGAACAAATATTCAAGCTGCATACACGACAGTATCGGATATGGGAATTGATGTATTTGGTTTGAACTGCTCAACTGGTCCTATTGAAATGATACCTAGCATTAGATGGCTTGATGAACAAAATCAACATAATTTGCTTGTAGTCCCTAATGCTGGCATGCCTGAAAATCAAGGCGGACAAGCAGTATACAAGATGACTCCTGAAAAGATGGCTGATGCATTAAGTGATTTTCTTTCCAATTATAAAAAAGTCCGAATTATTGGAGGATGTTGCGGAACTAATCCAGAACATATTGCCGCACTAAGGAAAGTAATTGACGAAAAAGCTCACTCTACTAAGGGTTAAGTATTTAGAAAAACTACATCCATTTTATCCTATTGAGCACTCCTAGAGTAAGTTCCGCATTAAAGGCAGTTGATCTAAAACAGGTACCTGCCCCCCTAATTATTGGAGAGCGGATCAATACTCAAGGTTCCAGAAAGGCTAAACAACTAGTTTTGCAAGATGATTATGATGGGTTAATTGATCTGGCACGAACTCAGGTTGAAGATGGTGCACATTGTCTTGATGTTTGTGTTGCAACAACTGAACGTTCAGATGAAAAACAATTCATGGTAAACTTGGTAAAAAGACTTAGTTTAGAAATTGATGCTCCTTTGGTAATAGATTCAACTGATCCTGAAGTAATAGAAGCAGCTGTTACTCAGATTCCTGGAAGGCCAATAATTAATTCTATTAATCTTGAAGGAGATGGAAGTAGATTCAAAAAACTTGCCCCCTTGATGGCCAAATATGGATTGCCAGCAATTGCTTTATGTATAGGACCAAATGGCATGGCTAAAACTCCTCAAGAAAAAGTTGATACGGCAGAACTACTTTATGAGACAGGAAAAAAATATGGATTAAAAGAAGAACAATTTATTTTTGATGTTCTTACCTTTACTTTGGCAACTGGTGAAGATGAATTTTTGGATGCCGGAAAAAACACTCTGGAAGGAATTAGACTAGTAAAAGAAAAATTTCCGAATTCATTTACCACACTTGGGTTAAGTAACATTAGTTTTGGACTGGTTCCCTATGCTCGAAAAATTCTAAATTCTGTATTTTTGTATCACGCAATAAAATCCGGTCTAGATTCTGCAATCGTTAATGCTAAAGAGATCATTCCATACGGTGAAATTGACGAAAATGAGCGAAAATTGGTTGAAGATCTTATCTTTAACACTCATTCCAACGCCTTATCGGACTTGATAACATACTTTGAAAAGACAGGTCCTCAAGCAAGCAGAGTATTAAAAAAGGTCGATGTTGATCCCTCGTGGCCTGCTGGAAAACGAGCAAATTTTAGAATTGTAAATAGACTCAAGGATGGAATAGAAAACGATGTTGTATCTGCAATTGCAGAAAAACTAGAGAATGTAAACATAACAAAGAATGATGATGGCTACTTTTCTCTTGATTTATCAAAGAAAGTTACTCATGATGGAGCTATTAAGACTCTGAATGAAGATTTACTTCCTGCAATGAAAGAAGTTGGAGATAAATTTGGTGCTGGAGAATTGATTTTACCATTTGTCTTAAAATCTGCTGAATGTATGAAGGCGGCAGTTGGTGAACTTGAAAAGTACCTACTCAAAGAAGAAGGAACAACAAAGGGAAAGCTTGTACTCGGGACAGTTTATGGCGATGTCCATGACATTGGAAAAAACTTGGTAAAGACAATTTTTCAAAACAATGGCTATACAATTTATGATCTAGGAAAACAGGTCCCGCTTCAAAAATTTTTAGAAAAAATTGAGGAAGTGAATCCTGATGCCGTAGGTTTATCTGCTCTTCTAGTATCTACGTCTAAACAAATGAAGTTTTTTGTAGAACACGCCAGGAAAAATAAGATGAATATTCCAATTTTGTGCGGAGGTGCTGCAATCAACTCAAACTATATCAATAGAATTGCTAAAGAAGATGGACTCTATGAATCCGGTGTGTTTTATTGCAATACAATGTTTGAAGGTCTAAAAACAATGGACAAACTTGTATCAGACAAAGACCAACTTTTGCTAGAATGGAAAGAAAAATTGGAAAAATGGAAAGATACTACACCAATATCTTCATCTAATTCTCAAATTAATAAAAGCAATATTGTTCCTGTAACTCCTCCCAATCCTCCTAAAATCAACATTCCCATTCATCTTGATTCTGGTAAAATTGATCTAAACGAAGTTTGGAAAATGATAGACAAAAAGTCACTTTTCAAGCTATCCTGGGGTTTACGAGGAAAAGCAGGACAAGACCAAGAAGAAGAACATGAAAACCTATTCCTAGAATGGAAGAAGAGAATTGAGGATGAAAATCTATTTGAGCCAAGCGCAGTTTATGGGTACTTTAAGTGCCATAACGAAGGTAACAAATTAGTTGTTGATCATCCTACAAGTGAAAAATTAGAGTTTGAGTTTCCAAGATCTACGAAACCCAAACACCTGTGTCTTGCTGATTATTTTGGAAAAGATGACCTTGTAGCGTTTCAAGCAGTAACTGTAGGGAACAGGGTAGCCGATATAATTGAGCAGTGGAACAAAGAAGACAAGTATACAGATGCATACTATTTGCATGGTTTGGCAGTAGAATTTGCAGAAGGAATGGCAGCTTGGATTAATCATAAAATTAAATCCGAACTTAAAATTCAAAACAAGGGAGGCCTGCGTTACAGCTGGGGATATCCAAGTTGTCCAGATGTCGCGCAACACAAACTTGTATGGAAACTCTTAAGCCCTGAAAAATATGGTATGACTTTAACTGATTCTGGTCAAATCGTTCCAGAACAATCCACTGCTGCAATTGTAGTTCATCATCCTGATGCAGAGTACTTTGTTCTTTAAACAGATCTTTTTTCCAAAAACTGGTTTAACCCTAAAAAATCACTTGGAGATGTTATTAACACATCTCCTGCAATCTGATGTATTTGGTTTACAAATTCACCAAAATTCTTTCTATAGGTATCAAGATTCAAATCCAAAAATTTTGCAGATGGTTCATTTTTCTCTGAAGGGAACAAAACAATTGGAATTATTGAATATTCTTTGAGATTATCCACAAGTGTCTTAACTTGCTCTACATTATCGACTACCTGTGTTATGAAACCTTTGGGATTTGCATCTAGTTTTTTCTGAATCTTTGAAAAATCTGGCTTGTTAGATATGGAAAGGAATAGATCAATTTTCGAATCGACTCCTTTTTCTTTTAGCATTTTTACCACCTGACTTGGAATTGCTCCGGAATCTTTTGGACCATTCTGGGATGGGTCTCCCATTAGAACTAAAATTCCTGAAAACCCGACTGAAATCGCTTCCTGTACAAATTCTTCGATCTCTTTTTGGTTTTTGTCTCTAACTCTAAGGCTTACAGTTATGGGAAGGGAAGGGATTTCTTTTTTAATCATTTTTCCTACCGTAATTGGTGAGACTCTTTTGTAGCCCAAAACGTTTTCTGTAAGATGGATTGAATCGCACTTTGAAGAAATTAATTTAATTTTTTTGATAAAATCTGAAATTGATTTTTCTAAATCAAAACCTGGAAGTATTTTGGGTGGATTTGCCTCGTACCTAATTGTCATAAGATGATATCTTTGAAACCTGGTTAAAACCTTTGAACAATAAAACCAATATGGAATAAGAGGGAACTACAATTATGATTCTTGATAATTTACGGGATATTTTTACTAGTGAGATTAATCCAGTTTTAGAAGGTTACAGTAAAAATAGATTTGCATCAATTCTTGTCGTCATATATGGTGATCCTCCTTTTATTGTGATGACTGAAAAACCCAAACATATGAATTTTCATGCCGGAGAAATTTCCTTTCCAGGTGGAAAATTAGATCCAAGTGATTCTAATCTCTTGGAAACTGCTTTACGGGAAACAAAAGAAGAGATTGGTTTAAGCATTAAATCAAAACAAGTAATAGGACAACTAAAACCAGTAGTTACACTCAATTCTGGTTTTTCGATACTTCCGTTTGTTTCTATTTTAGATAAGATACCGCCATTGTCTGCAAACGCGGAAGTTGAAAAAATTTTCCATATCCCACTTGAAAAATTCCTAAAAACAATGAAAAAGGACCCTGATCCCACACACCATTTAATTAAAGAGATGTATACTTTTGAATTTCAAAATAAAATTGTTTGGGGGGCATCTGCGCGAGTTTTAAAACAGATAGTAGACTCTCTAAATTTCTGAGATTCATTTAAAAAGAGCTCTTTTAGGTTCACAATCTATGGCTGCACGCAAGTCATCTCCAAGGAAAATTCGTCTGTTAAAAAAAACAAAACAGACATCACCTGTACCAGCTTGGGTCATTCTTAAAACCAAGAGAACTGTTAGGACCAATCCTAAACGAAGAGCTTGGAGACAAACAGATGTGGAGGTAGGATAAATGTCTCAAGAATTAGAAAGAGTTTATACCATTAATTTGGGGAAAGCGTGGATTTCAGTTGATACACATCGTGCTACAAGGTCAATTAACATGATTAAAGAATTTGCTCGTCATCATATGAAAATTGAAGATGTTAAAATTGAAGAGGATTTGGCTCATCAAATTTGGGCTAGAGGGGCAAAGCACCCACCAAGAAAAATTAGAGTTAGAATGACCAAAACAGACGAAGGTTACATTTTAGTTTCAAGATTTGATGAAGACGCCGAAATTGACGTGTCTACAGAAAAAACCACCAAAAAAATTGAGAAAAAGGTAGAACCAATAGTAGAAGAGCCTGGACTGGAAGAGCCAGATGTAGAAGCTCCAAAGAAAGAAGCTCCAAAGAAAGAAGCTCCAAAGAAAGAAGCTCCAAAGAAAGAAGCTCCAAAGAAAGAAGCTCCAAAGAAAGAAGCTCCAAAGAAAGAAGCTCCAAAGAAAGAA
>JBFIPZ010000003.1:0-43309 GCA_041609855.1 Nitrosopumilaceae archaeon
GAGTCAGGATTAGCCCAGCAAGATAATTTTATCCCTATAGACAGAGACTGTAAAACTCCATACGAAAATGTTTATGCAGTTGGAGATGTTACAATTTTGAAGGTAACTGATACCTGGGCTGTTCCAAAAGCAGGAATATTTGCAGAGGGAGAAGGACTGACCGTAGCAAAACGAATAATTTCTAAAATCAAATCGTTAGAGAACTCTGTATTATTTGACGGAAAAGGTGGATGCTTTATTGAATCTGGACGAGATACTGCCTCAATGATTGAGATAGATATGTTTTCAGGACCAACTCCTTCGACTAAACTAACTGAATCGACTTCTAAACATCTTGATGAAAAACTACAATTTGAAAAAGACCGATTTGCACAATGGCTTTAATTATTTCTCGTCATCTTTCTCTTTGGATAAATACTCCAAAATAGCTTTTACTTCCACTCCTAAATCTTGAGAATTTTTTGAAAGTTCTAATTGCTCATTAATTTTACTTTTAAATTCACCATCTTCCAGCTCTACACGTAGTTTTTGTATACAGTCAAGATGATCCTGGTCAGATCCAGAAATTTTATGACATATACTGCAAATCTTCAATAACTGTTTTTCTCAATCCTACGATTTAATAATTTCATTTGGAGCCTACTTCACAAGGGAACGTCGTCTAGCTTGGTATGATACTAGTCTGGGGGACTAGTGGTCGCAGGTTCAAATCCTGCCGTTCCCATCTTACTTTAGTGATTTTTAAGGTCCCACCCCGTAATATAGGGATGAAAATAGAGTTGGAGGATATCTCTGGAGATGTGTACACCAATTTTTTAGATTACAAGAAAAGTTCAGAGACTAAGCGAAAGTACATTAGAAATCTAATAAAATTTCTAAATCTTATTCCAAACAAAATATTTGAAAACTTTTTGGGGGATTCTCCAAAAACAAGGTAGATTGAAGACTTACCTGATTCCATTACAAGACTTAAAAAAATTTATTCGGTGTTGAAATAAAATAAAAATAAAAAAAACGAAATGTATAATGTTATGAAATTTCTGGAATAGGACCCAAATAATCTAAACCAACCTTGTTTTTATCAATTCGTAAGAAAAAATCACTGTCAACATTGTGTACTCTTACGACTTGTCCCTTTTTCATATTCGAGAGACCGTTAAAGGCAGTGATATAAGATTTCCCTTTTTTTATATTTGCAATAACCGTGGAACGGGGTACAATTTCTCCTACTCCAATATTTGTTCCATTATCAACATGTTGTTTCAAATTTTCAATTCTATTATTGCTACCATAGGTCGCTTGAGAAATTATATAATCTGCCCATTTTGTCATTTTACATTTTAGAAAATTATTTTCCTTTACTTTAATCTTATTTGTAACCGCCAAAACAAAAAGAATCGTTTATTTCCATGAGCCTATCATTTTTGAAATTATTGCATATATTCATGATTTTTTCCTAAAAATTTAATTTTCTTTAAAATTAGTAGCCTCATCGGAGCCATCAGTAGCATTACCTTTGCTATAAGAATGAGCACCAACTCCAGCAAGATTTCCACCCTTTACAATAAGATATTCGTCCCGAATTGGTTTTTCATCTAACCAGCACTCCAAAATCTCCCTTACTCCTGATGCATATCTGGCTTGAGCCGAAAGTGAAGTTCCAGATGTGTGAGGTGTCATTCCATGGTTTGGCATTGATCTCCATGGATGGTCCTTTGGTGGAGGTTGTGGAAACCAAACATCGCCTGCATACCCTGCAAGTTGTCCTGTCTTTAATGCATTAGCTACTGCATTTCTGTTACAAATCTTTCCACGGGCGGTATTTACTAGATATGCCCCTCTTTTCATCTGATTAATCATTTCCTCATCAAATAGATTTTCAGTCTCTGGATGAAGTGGTGCATTTATTGTAATTACATCACACACCTTTACCATATCCTCTACACTTTGGTGAAAAGTCAAACCAAGCTCTCTTTCGGTTTCTTCTGACAGTCTATGTTTATCATAATAATGGAGCTTTACATCAAATGGTTTCAATCTTTTCAATACCGCCAATCCAATTCTTCCAGCAGCTACAGTTCCAACATGCATTCCTTCTACATCATAAGATCTTGACACACAATCTGCAATGTTCCAACCATTTTTAATTACCCAATTGTATGATGGGATATAATTTCTCACCAATCCTAAGATCATCATCACTACGTGTTCAGATACACTGATACTATTCGAATAGGTTACCTCTGCAACTGTAATGTCATTATCCATTGCTGCCTGTAAATCAACATGATCTGATCCAATACCTGCCGTTATTGCTAACTTTAGCTTTGATGCCTTTGCAATTCTTTCGGCAGTAAGGTAAGCTGGCCAGAATGGTTGGGATATTACAATATCTGTATTTGGGAGCTCTTTTTCAAATACTGAATCTGGTCCATCCTTGTCTGATGTTACAATAAAAGTATGCCCCCTATCTTCAAGGAACTTTCTCAATCCAAGTTCACCTGAAACACAACCCAAGAGTTCTCCGGGGGTAAAATCAATCTTTTCAGGTGTAGGAGTACTTTGTCCTCCTGGATAATTTTGAATTTTGGGAATGTTATCTCGCGCATAATTGGGTGGGTAACCTTCGAGAGGATCATCATACAAAACGCATAAAACTTTGAGATTATTTTTGCTCATTTTTTCTCGGGATTTAGTTCATTTGTAAAACTGGTAATTAAGACTGTTGAATTTTTCTAAAATCAAAGTTAAAAAGGCTTAAAATTATAATTTTAGGATTTTTAAAAGGCTCATGAAATTTTCTCGTGATTGCGTTTGTTTGTAAATTCTTAAAACTTTTATTATTTTTTCCTTTGGTGGAATTTTGTAAATTCTTTTTATCTTTTTACTATTTCCAGAACCGATAAAAAATGCCTGAGTGATTGATGTTACATTTGATACTCTTCTCTTAGTGCTAGAGCTTTCAAAATCAATCAAAGTTGGTCTTTTATCCCCAACAATCACATGTTTTGATATGCTACTTAGCTCACCATGATCAAACCCTATTTGATCTAGTCTATAACAATCCTCTAAGACTGCCCTTATTGTAAATTTTAATTTTTTAGAACTACCAGGTCCTCCCAACAAGCTAATCCATTTACCTATTTTTTGACCTTCTAGATATTCCATAACAACAAAATTTTTACTATAATCGATTAGCTCTGGTCCAACCTTAACAGAATTTACTATTTTTAAAAGCGCGGCTTCACTTTTCATCTCATTTCTCTGAGAATCCATCCTGCGAATTTTCAATGCGACTATTTTATTAACTCGTTTGGCTAAAACTACTATCCCAACATACCCCTTTCCTAGAATTTCTAATTTACCTATTGTTGTGGGTCCAGAAAGGGAAATCGACTTTATTTTTAATTTTTTTAACTCCAAGATTCTAGAATTAAGCTGGCGTTTTGTGGCTTTTGGATATCCAAGAATATTAGAATATGGTTCTTGGGAAAATTTTTTAATGGAAATGAAAGGCTGTGTCATCTGTCGAGGTTAGCTCCTGAGTTACATCTTTAATGGATTTGTTTAGATTTTTTGTACCTAAAAACACCTTGAATCCCTTCTTAAAATCACCTTGAAGGCCTTTTGGTATACCCGTTTGAAGATTTTTTTTTATAACTTCTGATAAAAATTTCACAGCTTCAAAATGCTTTCTTTTTTCTAAAGAAATAATTTTCTTATCTTCACTTATCCACATCAACTCTGTAGTTGATATATTTTTTGAAATAAAACTTCGCGAATCTTTTTCCCGGAAAAATTCAGGTCCAATTTTGGGATACTTTTTTGGAATTATTGGTGATTCTAACAAGAAAAACAGATAGGCATCTTTTTTTTCATCTGTAAAACAAGTACTCCGAAAAACCTTGAACCCACCAATCTCTAACTGTGTACTCAATGATTTAGTTGCTCTTTTTATCTGACCCCAAATAATATCCGGACTTCTTAATTTAAAATTAAATTTCACTACAAGGACATTTTCTAAATTATTTATAGTGATTTTAGTTTTTTTTGGCTTGAAGAATTTCTGCGATGGTTTTATTTGAAATGCCCTACAATTTAAGATAAATTTTCCAATATTTTCTTCCGATATAGCGGCTGCAAGATTTCTGTTACTATCGATCGGATCAATAATTACAATGGGTGTCTCAAATTTTTTTGTTGTTTTTCCAATTATTTGATTCTCTTTTATCTTTGCAATAGATTTTATTACATTTTCAAAATTACCAAAATTTAAAATCAATACCTCAGATACATAACCACTAAATCCTTGCCTTGCCATTTCTGCTCCATAAATGCCAGTTGATTGGAGGAATGTTTTGAGCACCCTTACTTCATCCCTCATTTTTGAACTAAGAAATTTTTTCATATGTATGGTATGAAATGGAGATCTATCTGCAGCACTTTTCCAATTACCTAGTTTTACATCATAACAAGGGACAACATTGATCTTGGTATTTTTTATTTTGGCCTCAACATAGGGGTGTTCTGAATATCGAACATATGGATTATGCTCCTTCATGGAGGAAAATCCAATCCTTTGAGAAATCTCTATAAATTTTTCCTCTGAAATTTCTTTCTTGAATTTTATAAAAATATCTACATCAGCATGTCTTGTTAACCAGGTTCCTTTAGCAAACGAGCCCCCATATTCCAATCCTACTACCTCTGGAACTTTCTTTATTTGCTCCTCAACCAGTTTAAATGCCAATTCTGAGATCTTCCTTTTCGAAATTTCTATAGATTGTGTAGGAATTACGCATTTTCTAACTTTGGAAATAATTTCTTTCATGATTTTGCTTTTATCTCCTCCATATCAGAATACATCGGACCTTGTGGAGTAAGGACACTTTGTTTAAGCTTAAAGTTTGTTATAGTCTGTGACCCAAATTCATAGGTGCCAAACTTTTCCATCTCTTTACTAATATCACCAATCTTGTTTTTAATTCTAAATACGGTAATGTGAGATTTAAAGGGCTTATCTGAAGTAAAACCCAGAGGAGATAGCACCTTTTCAACTTTGTCTGCCAAGGTCGTCAAAGCATTTCCACCATCATTATCAGTCCCAATCCAAATGACCCTAGGAAATTTCATTTTAGGAAAAGCTCCAATTCCTTTAAAATGCACCCTGAAAGATGAAAATTGGACTGTTTTGAGCGCATGTCTTATTTTGTCAGATACCTCATCTGAAATTTCACCTAAAAACTGAAGTGTGAAATGTAAATTTTGGGGTTTAACTGGTTTTGCATTAACGTTAAATTCTGATTGAAATTTTGTTATTAAGCTGATAACCTCTCTATTTGAAATTTCAACTGCAACAAAAGTTCGCATCACAACATTCTTTCAAGTATCTTTATAATAATTTCCGGTAGCTTCATAGATTACTCGTTTTGTTCCTTTAGTATTGACCAAACTAATTGTCTGCTTAACTGGTATGCCTGGGGCAGGAAAATCTACCATTGCCGACGGTCTAAAATCAAAAGGATATGAAATAATCAACATGGGAAATGTTGTGAGAGCTGAGGCAAAGAAAAGAAACCTAGACCCCACAGGATCTAACCTTGGGAAATTAATGATGGATCTTAGAGAAAAAAATGGCCCTGGTGCTATAGCAGAGCTGATAAAACCAGAAATTGAAAATTCTAAATCAAACGTAATAATTATTGATGGAATCAGATCCTCTCCTGAAATCGAGGTTCTCAGAAAATTTGGAACTGTAAAACTTCTTGCAATCCATGCATCTACTGATACAAGGTTTCAATTCTTGCAAGAAAGAGGAAGATCAGATGATCCTAAAACCAAAGAAAACTTCCAAGAGAGAGACGATCGTGAACTAGGAGTAGGAATTAGCAACCCAATTGCATTATCTGATGATGCCATTTCAAACAATAATCTCACAAAAGAAGAATTGATAATTACTGCTATTAAAAAAATCGAAAAATGGAAAAAATGAATATTCCTTCGTTTAAATGTAAAATTGAAATCTTTTCTTCAGTAAACCCTTCAGAGGATCCCGATAAGGTTGAATCTGCAATTTTAAACATATTTCCCAACTGTAAAACTAAAATCGAGAAGTTTTCTATCGAGGGATATTCAAATGATTTACATTCTCTAGAAAAAATTCATGAAGTAATTCACTCCATGCAATCTCAAAGAATTTACCGCCGAATGCTACAAAAAAATTTACAAGATAATACTACGTGGTTCTATCTAAACAAACAAGCAGCATTTGCCAAAAAAATAGCCATTTGTGAAAAATCTGATGAATCTCCATTAGGACCAATTAAGATAATTTTGACTTCTGCAAATGTAGATAGAATTATTGATTGGCTAATCCTTGAATAACAAGGTTTAGCTAACTAAATTCAATCATTATTTGATATTTTTTAAATATCGAGTATAAAAAATAATTTTAAGATAAAATAAACATGCTACTAAAGATTGGAATAATTGCTGTAATTTTAGTTGTAGGTGGTATTATTTTCTCCTCGGAAATCCAGGAAATTTTCCCAAATACAACCACTACGGGACTAGATTCTTTTGAAACTGATGTTAACACTTTAACTGAAAAATCTTTAGAATCAGTAGAGAAAAAAATAGGGTCTGGGGTGGAGAGGGTAGAAACTAAAATATCTGAATTAAAACAAAATTCTACTGCATATGTTGAAGAAAAAATTGCAGAAAAATTATCATTTTCGGATTCAGGTGAATAATTAAATTTATTGAGACTTAAATTATTAAAAATAATTAATCCACTTTAGTAGGCATAAAAATTCATAAAAAACTAAATGCCACAAACATACAAGAAATCCTATGAGTAACCTTCAGGCAACATCAATTGATCATGTAAATATGAAAGTCAAGAATTTGGAGGAGAGTGTAAAGTTTTACAAAGATCTTTTTGGATTTGAGGTAAAACAAGAAGAAAATCCAAACAAGACAGACGTTCCTTCAAAAATTATTGGAAATGATACAATCAAGCTTTGTCTTTACGAAGTACCTGAAATGTCTCCAGAAGGTGGAATTGCTCATTTTGGATTTAACATTGCAAATTTTGATGAAATAATTTCAAAATGCAAAGAACTACATGTTCAGATTCTTTATGGAGGAGAAATTGATTGGGAAAAATCAAAGTCAGTATACATTGTAGATCCAAGTGGATATGAGTTAGAATTAGGTCAAGTTTCTGGTGGCGGATTGTAAGGTATAATGAAAATTCTTTTTTTCTTGTTATTTCTTATTCCAATATTTATTCCAGCATACGCGGCCAACATCGTAATAGTTGAAGTAGAACCTAATCCTGCAGGACCAGACTCAGGAGAAGAGTGGGCTAGATTGTTTAATCCTGGTAATGAATCTGTGAACTTGTCTGGTTGGATTATAAATTCAACTCATGCTGAAACAAAAACTCACAACTTGTCAGGAATTATTGGAGCCTGCACCGACAAGATGATAAATTTCCGAGGTGAATTCTTAGACAATGAAAACGAATCAATTATCCTTTATGATAATACTGGACAGGTTGTGGATTCTACTCCCAAAATTAATGACAAAGCAAATAGCAGTATAACCTGGACAACAAAGGAACCAAAATGTGAGATTTCCTTAAACCAAGATCCTGAGAATGAATCACCTCCGGCAGCACCAGCTCAATTAGAGCCCGTCCCTGAAATGACAGAATCATCCTCAGACCCTGAAGAATTACAATCAAAAATTATTAAAAAAAATGAAAAGGAGGGTTTTTTTGATTTTGGAATTTCAATTGAGAAAGATGAGGAATTCATTGACGATTTGGATCCAATGTTGCCTTATCTAGGCATAGGTTTTGCCGTAATTATTGGTGGAATTATTGTATTATTACTTAGGAACAGTAGAAAGGAGGACGATCCTTCTGAGGTAAAAGATGTTGAAAAAGATATGGAAATAGAAATCATTCCCATGTCAAAAAAATTTCAAGATATGCAGACTAGAAAAAAAATAGATGGTAAAAAAATTCCAGACCTTGATGAATTTGTTGAAAATAAAATTCTTATTATTGAAACCCTTCAGAAAAACAAACTTGGTAATTATGAAAAATTAGAAAAAATTAAAAAATCTTTGAAATCAGATGGCTCTTTTACTTTAAAGGATAACAAATACCTTGAAACCGTATATAGCGAATATGAAAAAGTAGGAAATAAGAAATCCGGTAATGACAGATCATGATGTAGGCTTTTTGTAATCTTTCATGGTTTTAGCATATAGAAACGATGGGGAGAAAATTTTGTTTATTTATATTGTTTTGGATTAAATTGTAACAAAAAATTAAGACTTTCCGATTTACTTAAATTCATTACTTATCCATTTTTTATGGGAACCTGGACGTGATTTGCTATTGTATGTAGTTTTGTCATGTCCCTTCTTCCCTCCTAATTTTCAAGGGAAAAATAACCTGGCAAAGAATATTGTGGATTATTTTTTTAAAATTTTGTTATTTAAAACTGAAACTAATTTTGGTAATGCAAGGGAAGATGAGGATCTAATTGATAAATCCATATCATTTGTCATGATTGTTTCATAGGGATTTATCTCAATTAATGTCGCATTATTCTGCTTTGCATATATTGGCAAGGTATTTGCTGGAGATACAACAAGTGAAGTTCCAACAATAATCATAACATTACAATCCATCGCGTGAATTATGGCTTTTTTCCATACGTCTTGGGGTAAAGCCTCCCCAAACCAAACTACATCAGGTCTTAAAATATTTCCACACGTACACAAGGGAGGAATTTTAGAAAATTTAGTATAAATCTCATCTTTATAATTACAACTAGTACATTTTATTTTTACAATACTTCCATGCAATTCTAAAACTTTTGAGGTCCCTGCTTTTTGATGAAGTCCATCAATATTCTGAGTGAGAACTATTACCTCAAAGAATTTTTCCAGTTCAACTATTGCTTTATGTCCAAGATTAGGTTCAGAAGAAAAAACATTAATTCTTCTTTCGTTATACCATTCCCAGACCAATTTTGGATTTTCATAAAATGCTTCAATAGTTGCTAATTTCATTGCATCATAATTTCTCCACAACCCATTCTTTCCCCTAAAAGTTGGAATTCCACTTTCTTGGGAAATACCTGCGCCTGTAACAAAAACTATTTTTTTAGCATTTTTTAGTTTTTCAATAATTGAACTAAACATCTTGTCTAATTTCTACTTCCAAAAGATCTCGTGCGGTAATTACAGAGCTATGAATTTGCTTTGCTTCCTCCAAATGTTGGCTTTCATCTTTATATCGTGCGGAAAAATGAGTTAAGATTAGATTTTTTACATTTGCATTTTTTCCTAAAGTAGCCGCTTGTTTTGCAGTAGAATGACGGGTTTCAGTTGCCTTTTCTTGTAATTCATGTAAAAAGGTAGAATCAAAAACAAGATAATCACAATTCTCAAAGAATTTTTCTAGTTCTTCAGTTGGCATTGTATCTCCTGAAATTCCAATTTTTTTACCTGGTCTTTTTTCTCCTAGTACCTGGTTAGAAGTAATAATTTTTCCTTGAAATTCAATCTGTTCACCGTTTTGTAATTTATTCCACATTGGACCTTCCGGAATACCTAATGATTTAGCTTTCTCTACATTAAATCTACCAGGTTTGTCTTTTTCATCAAATCTATACGAATATGCTAAAATAGAGTGACTTGCTTTGCATGCATGAATCGAATACGAGTTAGAATCAAAAACTTTTCCTTCATCTATTATTGAAATCATTATAGGAAAAGATAATCCAAAATTTAGTACTTTGATATTGGCAGATATGAATTCATCAATTCCTTTGGGTCCGTATATTTCTAAAGTTTCTGTTCTATGTTGCATAGACATTGTTTGAAGAAGACCTAAGATTCCAATACAATGATCACCATGAAGATGTGTTACAAAAATTTTCATCTTTTTATTCCACCCTAACCCTGATTTAAAAAAAGAAATTTGAGCTGATTCTCCAGCATCAAACATTATAATTTCACCCTCCCTTGCAAGGCAGATACAAGACAAACCTCTATTTTCTGTTGGCTGAGCAGCGGATGTACCCAAAAAAACAAGCTTCATTTTATTAAAATTGCCCTTGTCAAGCTTTTATGCCTATAGATTTCATAAGTTTTTGATGGATTCATGTTGGATTTTTTTTCAAATCCCTTTTTACACATTATAGCAATTTTTTTCCGTCTAGGAAGCATGGCTACAAATTTTTTTACAAGTTCTTGAGGATTTTCCGAAACTTTAGATGCAGTTCCATATGGAAGATCCGTAACAATTCCATCAAATTTATCTTTCATTTTTGTAAATTCACTAAAATCTGCTTTGATTATTCTAGATTTGTATCCATTTGCTTTCAAATTTTCTTTTGAAATTTCGTACATTTTTTTATCAAAATCCAATCCAATGGCTCTTATTCCCATAGACTCGGCCTCTAATAGGATAGTTCCAGTTCCACAAAATGGATCGCATAAAGTTTCTCCTTCTTTTAGCCCAATCAAATTTATCATTACTCTAGCTAATTTCCAATCTAATTCGTGTGGGTGTTTTCTCACTTTTTTAGGTCTTTTTGAAAATTTTTCAGGTCGAGAAAAACCAAAAAAATTTTCTTGATTAGTGAAAATTAAATAAATTATAATTTCAGGATTTTCCAAATTAACTTGAGCTTGAGAAAGTTTAGAAATCATATCCCCCATTGAGCTTTCCAATTCTGGAATATCAAAGTGCTTTGAGGATAAATTTACAATTCTGCAGGCAAAAGTTTTAGCATTTTTTAAAACTTCAAAGTTTTCTTCACCTATAAACAATCCAGACATTTTACGTAAAATTTGTCCCGAAGTTTTTACAAAAGTTGCACGGCTTGCTATTTGTTCCCAATTAATTTTGGATTGGATTATTACTAAATTCGAAAAGGATTTTGACTTTGCAAATCGATCATAAGTCTTGGCAATAGCAATTATTTCATCTCTGGCAATTTCCAAATTATTTTTAGATAATATAAAAAAACTCTCAGGCATTATTTTAATGCCTTGGCAATTGTATTTGAAATATCTACAACAGAGGTTTTTCCAGGTATTGTATTTGTGCTAATTATTCTAGTAACGCCTGATTTTTTTATTTTATTTTCAGCATTATTTATTAAAAGCGCATGTGTACATGCAACAAACACTTTTTTACATTTTTGTTTTTTGAGAAATTCAGTAGCTTTGATTATACTTCCTCCAGTACTAATGATATCATCAACCAAAATAACATCTCTTTTTTTTACCTCATCAAGACCTTCAGTTTTAATTTGAACCTTACCTGTTTTTCTGTTACGTTGTTTTTTTAGTGCAATAAATTCTGATCCAAATTCTTTTGCAAATTCTTTTGCTCTTTCTTTTCCTCCTTGATCAGGAGAAACAACTAAAGGATTTTTCAGATTTATTTTTTTAAAATATCTTGCCAAGTCCGGAACAGCCGATATATTTTTAGACTTAATTTTAAAATATTTTAATCCAATTTTACTATGGATATCTACAACAAATAACTTTGAGGCACCAGCGCCCTGGAATAACTTTGCAAGTACCTTCATGGTAATTATTTCTCCAGGCAAAAATTCTTTGTCCTGTCTTGCATATCCTAGGTAGGGTGTAACTAATACTACTTCGTTTGAATATTCTTTGGCCTTTGAGATTAGTGATAATGCATGAATCAAATTTGAATCAATTGGAGGAAATATGGATTGGACAATAATTGTTTTATTTTTCGAAGGTTTCCCCTTAAGAGTAATTTTCCCTTCTCCATCTGGAAATACCTTTACTTCTGAAATGATTAAATTCGCGTTTATTTTTTTAGATATTTTTGTAGCTAATACTTTTGAAGAATTACCTGCAATAAGATTAATCAACAAATGATCGTGAAGTATTGGGTTTCTTAAGTTTTGAGAAACAAAATTTATTCTTCTCCACCACGACCGATATCCCCAAGACCATAATTATCAACGACTTCTTCTCGGTCTTTATCTTTTTGGCTAATTTCTTCATATTCTTTCTTTTCATCCCCTTGGTATACAGTTCGAATTGGCCATGGAATTCTGATATCATATTTTTTAAATTCTTCATACATAATCATTCTAAGATTAGTTTTTGTTTTAAACTGAGCTCCATAATCTCTAACATAAACCCACATTGAAAAATCCAACGATGAGTCATTAAATTCGTTAAATCTTACAACAGGCTGATTAATATCTACATGTAGATCTTTATCACATCCACAACTAGGTTTATTTTCATCCAGATATGGACATCTATTTTGTCTTACAAGATGTTTTCCTTTTTCATTTACAATTTCTTTCATTGCACGTTTTCCAACTTTAACCAGAATTGATGCAACTTGTTGTGGATTATTCAAATATGAAACTCCAACCTTTACAATGGCAGGTACTAACTTATTTTCTTTAGTATAATTAACAATCTGTGATGTAACAAGCTGTCTTGTTGGTATTACTGCAATAGATTCATTCAAAGCATCTCTTACATAGGTAACTCTAGGCGTAATTTTGTGGACATACCCGTTATATCCTGTTTCAAGTTGGACTCTATCCCCTTCTTGGAAAATCTTATCCTTTCTAATAACCAAATATGCAAAATAATTTTGCATTGTTTCTTGTAATGCTAGACCTAAACCAATTGAAAATCCGCCCGTTGCTGTTGCTAAAACGAATAAATCTACACCCCACCATGCTAAAACTCCAAGAATGGTAGCCACAAAAATTCCAATTGGTAAAATTTGTTTTGCAGATTTTGGAAGCCCCTCTCTTTTTTTCTTGGCGTAACCAGGAGGTCTTGAGCTAGGAATTATTGGTTCAAAACTGTGAGTTCTCTTTTCTTCTCTCCAAATATCAATTGGATAAATTTCCTCAGGTTTTGCGCCAGGATTTAATTTTCTACCGGATTGGTTGTTTCCAGTAATACAGTTTTGATAATATTTTTCATATTTTACTCTCTCTGATTTTTTCCATTCTTCATAAGGATTTTTCATTAATTTTTCATAACTGCCAATTGGATTTCCTTTTGTTGTCCTAAATTGTTCCAGATATTGTAAACCTTCTTGTGTTTTGAGATGTGTTTCAAATTCATCCTCTGAGATTTCATCAGGTGGTACTCTTGGTGGTATCCATTTGTATATTCTATGAAACAAATCTCCATCATCATCTGGAAATCCTCTGTAATCAAACCATGCATCAAAATCTTCTTTTTCAAGAATTGACTTTTCCCTTTTTGTAAGTGCAATAGGAATCAGTTGAGAAATGGTATATCCTATTACCAAAATATTGAAAGAGTTGAGAATTTTTGCAAACGTTGCTTCTGGGGATAAATCACCCTCAACTATTTCTTGATCGAAAAGCGAGGTTGTTTGCATATATGCATTAGTTGAAGAAATAAGAGCGATGGCAAAAAAGGGCAAAACTGCTTGGCGAATAAATCTTGATAGATGTGGCCTGGTATAGTATATTTTCTGCGACTTTACCCAACCGGAAAATTTACTGTAAGCTGCAACTATGGCAATTATTCCTAATATCATTACGATAAAGGCAAATTGCAAGGATTCTGATGATGCTAATAATTGGGATACAGTCTCAAGTTCCCCGATTGAAATTTCTGAAATTTCCCCCTCAGCCATAATTTTTACTCTAAACTAACTGATTTTTCTGGAATACAAAGGTTAGGCAATATTATCAATTCTTATTGAAATTATAATCAAAAATTTAAAACTTGGATTACTTTTTATGCCTAAAAAGCCCCTAACCTTTAACAAGGGCGTTTAGCTATTAAACTAAATGACTTATCAAGAGACAGTTTGGGACGAATCTCCAGCACTAAAATCATATACTTTGGCAAATTTTCGGGATATTCCCCAAATACAGAGTCTTTCTGAAGAAAAACAATTTGAAATGGAAGTTGTAGGGAATGTTTTACCATTTAAAGCAAATAACTATGTAATTGAACAATTAATTGATTGGAATAACATTCCAACAGATCCTATGTATGTTTTGACATTTCCCCAAAAAGGAATGCTTAAACAAAAACATTTTGATCAAATGTCTGACACTCTAAAAAATAATTCTGATAAAAAAGAAATTGCTAAAGTTGCCAATGAAATTCGTTTACAACTAAATCCTCATCCAGCAGGACAAATGGAACTCAATGTTCCTACTTTAAAAGATGGTACTAAATTGTATGGAATGCAACACAAGTATAAAGAAACATGCTTATTTTTTCCAAGTCAAAGTCAAACCTGTCATGCATATTGTAGTTTTTGTTTTAGATGGCCACAATTTGTTGGAATGGATGAAATGAAATTTGCAATGCAAGAAGGAGAACAACTTGTCCAATATCTAATTGAACATCCAGAAATTAGTGATGTATTATTTACAGGTGGTGATCCAATGATTATGAAAGCCAAGATGTTTTCAAAATATATTGATATATTAATTGAAGCCAAACTCCCAAATTTAAAGACAATTAGAGTTGGAACTAAATCACTATCTTACTGGCCGTACAAATTCTTAACAGATAATGATTCTGAACAAATGTTGGATGTATTTAGAAAAGTCACCGAAAATGGTCTTCATCTCGCATTTATGGCTCACTTTAATCATTTAACGGAATTGTCAACTGATTCAGTAAAAATGGCCATTCAAAAAGTTAGAGAAACAGGAGCTCAAATTAGGACACAATCTCCTCTTTTAGCGCACATTAATGATGATGCTGATATGTGGGCCAAAATGTGGTCAAAACAAGTTCAAATGGGTTGTATACCTTACTATATGTTTGTGGTAAGAGATACCGGAGCACAACACTATTTTGGAATTTCATTAGCAAAGGCACAAGAAATTTTCCGAAATGCCTACAAAAAGGTAACCGGTCTTGCACGAACTGTTCGAGGACCAAGCATGTCTGCAACCCCTGGAAAAGTTCACGTCCTAGGGGTTGTCACAATTAATAATGAAAAATTCTTTGTTCTGCGTTTTTTACAAGGAAGAAATCCTGAATGGGTTCAAAAACCCTTTTTTGCCAAATATGATGAAAATGCAGTTTGGTTAGATGATCTAAAACCTGCCTTTGAAGAGAAATTTTTCTATGAAGATGAAATGGAAAAATTGAAAAAACCAAAAAGTTTTGAAGATTATCCAGAATCTTAAGTTTTACCTCACTATATTGACAAAACAATCTTACAAACTAACATTAGTAAACTGGATTCTTAAAAAATCTAGTTGAACGTAGACCAAGTATTACAGAAAATCAAGGAAGAAGATGTTACATTTCTAAATTTCTGGTTTGTCGATATTTTTGGAGAATTGCACCGACTTGGTATGCCAAGTTACGCTGTCGACAAACAAAGTTTTGAACATGGATTAGAAAAATTAGATGCAAGTTCGATTGTTGGATTTAAATCCGTAAATAACTCTGATATGATTCTAAAACCAGATCCTAAATCTTTTAGGATTCTGCCTAGTGATTATGATCAAGGAAATCGGAAGAATGCAATTTTATTTTGTGATTTGTATGAAGGAAATACAATAGAAGAAACCAGATACAACAGAGATTCAAGGGGAATTGCCTTTAAGGCCTCCGAACAAATTAAGGATTATGGTGTTACTCATACTTTCTGGGGTCCTGAAATTGAATTTTTTGTGTTCGATACAATTAACGTCTATCCTTCACCATATGCCGCTACCCATTCAGGAGGGGGATCAGGATATTCCATAGAATCAAAAGAATCTCCCTGGGCAAAAGGAAATGTTAGTACTGCAATAGATTTCAAAGAGGGATATTATCCATCTCAGCCAAAAGACACATTGGAAACTTTTAGAAAAGACATATGTGATGATCTTTACAAAAATTTTGGAATAAAAATAGAAGCTGAACATCACGAAGTTGCAACCTCTGGTCAATGTGAGATTAATCTTGTATATGATGAAATGATTGCAATGGCGGACAGTGTGGTTGCAGTAAAAAATATTGTTAAGGTCAAAGCAAAGCGTAAAAATAAAGTTGCTACCTTTATGCCAAAACCAATTTTCGGAGATAATGCATCTGCAATGCATACTCATCAGAGTTTGTGGAATGATAAGATCAACATAATGTTTGATCCAAATGATGAAGTTGCACAAATGAGTCAAATAGGTAGATATTATATCGGCGGAATCCTGGATCATGCTTCTGCGCTATGTGCAATAACAAATCCAACAACAAATTCATACAAACGATTAGTTCCAGGGTTTGAAGCACCCGTTAATGTCTGTTGGGGAATGGGAAACCGCTCAGCAGCTATACGAGTTCCAATGTATTATAGAAACCAGGAAAAAAGTAAAAGAATAGAATACCGTGTACCTGATCCTACGGCCAACATTTATCTTCTTGAAGCTGCTTTATTGCTGGCTGGATTGGATGGAATAAAAAATAAGATAGATCCTGGAGATCCTATTGAAGAAAATGTGTACAAATTAAGTCCAGAAAAGAAAAGAGAATACAAAATTGGATCACTTCCAGTTTCTCTAAAAGGCGCACTTGATTCCTTAAACAGTGATCAGAAATTTTTAGAAGAAGTTTTTACTAAAGATTTTCTTGAAAAATATACGGATCTAAAATATAAAGAATACACCGCATTTGCTCAAACCCCAACTGCATGGGAAGTATCAATGTATGCTGATGCATAAAAATTACAAAAACCATAAATCAATTGTCATTTGAAGAAAATTGCTATAACATTTTTAAATTAAGATTTAATTTTTGATTTATTGAATTTTAAACTACTAGCCTTGATACCTTTAGTTGCTACTGGGTTTTTTGGTAATGCTTTTGGGCATACAATTGACTCTGTGGGAGATTATCGGCTAGAAATAGGATGGATGAATGAGCCTGTTGTATCAGGGGAAACAAATGCGATTGAACTTTACGTGAGCCCCCTTGAACCTGGTTTACCACTAGAAGAGCAAGAATTCAAAAATGGTATTACTGGGCTTGAAAAGTTTTTGAAAATGCAATTAATTCTAAATGAAGATAAAATTATGCTACCTTTAGCGGCAGATCATAATATTCCAGGCAAGTATTATGCATTTGTAAATCCAACTGTAGCAGGGTATTATCAGGCAAACATACTTGGAAACATTGGAGATACACAAATTAGTTTGTCTATGCATCCTCCAAAGGTAGATGAAAGAGGATACATTGAATTTCCTGAATCATCTGATTTAACATTAAACCAATTGATAGATGGACATACTACACTTGTTGGAGAAGTAAACGATCTAAATGAATCTGTTTCTCAACTAGAAATATCTACCCAACAAATGAATATTGGATATATTGGAATTGGATTGGGGATAATTGGAATTGTGATTGCGTTAATTTCTCTTAGCAAGAAAAGAAAATAAAATTTGTCATAAAACCATTTTCTGGTTTTTAGTTAGAATATAGACAATAACAGCTACACCTATTATTCCAGCCCCACCAGAACTACCTAAATTTCAAATTGAAATGTCATATATTGAAATCCCAACTCCAAACAACGGAAGTGTGAAAAGACCCATACGTCTTTTTACCTCAGTCAAGATTATTCTCCAATGATTTGTAATATTAGATCTCTATTTCTCCCTCGAGTATCTAATTCAATAAAAACAATTTGTTGCCACCTACCTAAACATAATGTTTCATCAATAAATGGGATAGTCAAAGAAGGTCCTACTAATGAAGCCTTTACATGGGAATGACCATTACCGTCATGCCACATCTGTTCATGTCCATATTTCAGATCTCTTGGTATAATTCTATTAAGCATTTCAGGGAAGTCTTTGACTAAACCCGGCTCATATTCGATGGTAGTTATTGATCCGGTAGATCCTGAAACAAATACTGTGATAACTCCTTTCGAAATCCCAGATTTTTTAACAAACTCCGAAATTTTCTGAGTTAAATCAATCATCTGATTTTCTGAATCAGAATGAATTTTTAGTAATTGGGTTATAACAGCCATTCTTTTTTAACAGGGTTTCTAGGAATTTAACATACATCTAAATTATCAAAAATGATTTAATTAACGTGGTTTTTCAAATGGTTGTTGTTTTAGTCATTCCTATAATATTAGGTATAGTTGTTGTTCAACCCTTTGATGCCCCTGAAGAATCTCTAGATATTGATAGAATCCCAGATAAACCAATTTCTATTACACCAGAAAAAGGAATTTTTTATTTTCTCCTTATGATAATTTGGTTTTTTTTCTTAATTAGAATTCTCCTCCAAATCAAGAAACGCACATTTAAGCTTAAGAAAAAATATTAAAAAATTATTGTTCTAATACATTACCTTATACTTCTTTTTTAAATGCTCATGTGGAACCACATCTGAAAATGCTCTAACAATATCTGTTTTACTTACTATCCCAATTAATTTTCGATTTGAATCTAATACTGGAATTCCACTAATTTTTTGTTTTATCATTAAACTTGCTGCCTTTGCCAAATCGTCACTTTTTTCTATAGTTACAAGATTCTTTTCCAGTAAATCATTAACAATTAGTTTGTTATTTAATGGTAATAAATAATCTCGAGAACGGGTTTTACCTTTAGTAAAATAATCACTATGGGTCAAGAAGGTATTTGTTGTAATTAGCCCAACAACGGATCCGTCTTCATCAGTTACTACCAATTTTGAAACATCATTTTGATTCATTAATCTTAATGCTAATTTTAAGGAATCTGATTTTCTACATGTAACTACTTTAGAACTCATAAAATCTTTTACAAGATATTTCCCACCAAAAATATTAGCATATGATTTTACAACATCTGTTCGTGAAATTATCCCAGATAAATCACCATTTTTATCTACAACGATTATTGATCCAATTTTTAATTTCTCCATTTTTGAAGAGCACAGATAAAAATCATCTTCAAATTCATTAGTGATAAAAACAATTTTTTTTTGCATAAAATGTTTTACTGGTATTTCATCTATAGCTCTTGTGGTTTTATCTTCGTCAAGAAATTTATTAATATCACGTTCTGTAATTATTCCTAAAGGTTTAGTTCCTTGTGTGATCACTAATCTTTTTACAAAATTAGCCTGCATTTTCTGTAATGCCTCAAAAACTGATGAATTTGGACTCACTGAAATTACCCGAGTCGAAGAAGCTTTATTCATAAATCTATAATTAATTTTTTGATTTAAAATGGATCATTGATTCTCAAATCTGATTTCATAAAGAAAAGAATTTTTAGGAAATATTAGGCACAACCTCAATCTCTACCTCGCTGCCATTGAAAGAAGTTGCAATGGCTTTAATTTTACTCTTGTAGAGGAAGTATTTTTTACCATCATCACTGATGGAGCCTGAAATTCCTAAAAGTTTGTTATCATGGAGGGTTTGTAACCTTCTATACACAGTACTTATTGGAATCTTGGTTTCAACACTAATCTCCATTGCAGATTTTGGTTTTTCCATAGAAATCTCTAAGATGGCTCGGCAATACTTATCAGACATTACTTCAAGTATGGCGTCTTTTTTCAAGTCATCTTCGATTTTTCTTCCTGAAATTAACGCTTGCATAGATAAAATAGGTTATTTCTGGATTTAATATTTCAGTATTCATTGCCATGCAGTGCCCCTAAAAATTCATTTTATTTTAAGAATTTCTTATATGACCTTTAAATGTGACCGTAAAATGAGTATTCCTAATGTTATTTAGAAATATACTGGTACCTTTTGACCTGTCCAGTCCATCTCACCATGCCTTCAAGGTAGCCCTTGATATAGCAAAAAAATATGAATCAAAAATTACTCTAATAACATGTATTGAAAGAGATACATGGCGTCATTATTATTTTGATTCCAGAGCAGATAACAAACTGTTAAAACAACAAAAAAAGGTTGCAGAAAAATACATGGAAAAGCTGAAAACTGCAGCCGATAAGATTGGAGTAGATATAAAACTACAAATTTTAAAATCAACTTCTGTAGTTAAGGATATTACCACATTTGCAAAATCAAAAAAGATAGATCTAATTGTTATAAGTTCTCATGGGAGAACAGGTCTTGACAAAATTATGCTTGGCAGTGTTGCAAACGGTGTTGTTCAAAGAGTTAGATGTCCAGTTCTTTTAATTAAATAAACGAGATGAGATTTAACTGATCTCAATTATTGGAAGTGGTTTAGTTGGATCATCAATTGCCTTTTTATGCGCTGTGAATTCATTGGATGATATAATTTTACTTAATCGTACCAAAAGTAAGGCAATTGGTGTAGCCCTAGATATTTCAAATGCAATTCCTAAAAATTCCAATATAACTATACAAGGTACTGATGATTATTCAGAAATAACAGATTCGGAAATAGTTATAATCACAGCTAGTACCGGAATTTATTTAAAAAATAGAAACGAAACGATGGAATCTCAAGTTGGAATGATAAAAGATATTGGGAAAAAAATAAAGAAATATTGTCCTAAATCGATAATTTTAGTTATTTCTAACCCAATAGATGTTCTTGCTTATTTTTTCTTAAAGGAAACTAATTTTTCTAGAAATAATGTGATAGGAATTGCCTCCAGTTTAGACTCTAGTAGATTTAGGTATTTTCTTTCAAAAGAACTTGATGTTAAACAATCTCAAATATCTAATGCGTTTGTTTTTGGTGAACATGGCGATTCAATGGTTCCAATTTTCTCAAAGGTTAAAATCGATGGAAAATGGGTTCTTGAATTGATAAATTCTAAACAAAAAGAGAATATTACAAGGAACATCATAGATTATTGGAAGGTTTTAAGAAACTTCGAAAGCCGATCACAATTTGGAATTGCAAAAAATACCTATGATATTGTTGAATCAATTATTAAAAACCAGGCTATTTCTGTCCCTGCATCGGTTTTACTTGAGGGAGAATTCGATGAAAAAGATGTCTGCATTGGGGTTCCGATAAAGATTACATCAAAACGAAAAATTGAAATTCAATTTATGGATTTCAACAAATCTGAAAAGGAATTGTTCAAAAAATCTGCTCAAACAATTCGAAATTATATAAAATCTGTATAAAATTATTGTACTAGGAAATTCAATCCATATCCTATCATATATGCCACCATTGCGGCAGTTCCTCCAATAATTAAGGTGAATAATCCAGATTTTAATTTGGATTTTTTTACAATCTTTCCCTTTATTGTCCCAACTAGAAAAAATGCGGATACCACAAATATTGTTGAATAAATAAAAGCCTCAGAATTGGGATCAATTCCCATAGCAATGAATATCATAAATGGTAATAGCGGAATTAATCCAACCAGATTAAATCCAACAAATGTGCTTATTGAACTATCAATAGGATTTTTCTCGTCTTCAATTAACCCTAATTCTTCTTTCATCATTGTATCAATCCAAACTTTTCGCCTGGAGGTAATTATTCGAACTACCTCTTCAAGTAACTCATCTTTGAATCCTTTTTTTCTGTAAATTTCTCTAATTTCTTCGGTTTCTTGCTCTTCTAGATTCTCTATTTCCCATTCTTCTTGCTTTCTTTTCATTTCGATGTACTCATTTCTAGCCCTTGAAGCCTGATAATTGGCAGCAGCCATTGAAAAGCCATCTGCAAACAAGTTGGCAAAACCTAGAATCAAAATTATTCCTGGAGATAATGATGCTCCTACTACACCTGCAACAATGGCAAAGGTAGTAACCGCCCCATCAATAGAACCATAAATAAAATCATCAAAATGCCATTTCATGATTACTAGTTACAATATTTTCTCGATAAATATATTCTCAAAATTTATCCATTAACAATGGCTTTTGTGATATCAGTCTTGCTGATAATTCCTGCAATTGACCCATTTCCATCTAGCACAACCAACCCACTAACATTGTTTTCTAAAATTAACCTACACGCCTCAGATATTTTTTCATTAAATTTTATTGAAACAATTCCTTTTGTCATCACTTCTCTAGCTAAGGAAATATTTCCAAATCCTTTTTCAGAAAGAAAACCTTTTCTTATTTGGTCTGAAATCGTAAATCCTGAATCATCTTCCTCACTACCTAACTCAACGGATATTCTAAATAGATCTCTAAATGAAATAATTCCAATGGGTTCTTCGTTCTGATTTTTTATAATTATTCTTGATACTTTATTTTCAAGCATTTTTCTAATTACCTTGAATAATGGTGCAGAAGAATAAGTAAAGACATAATCCTGTGTCATATAATCAACCACTTTTTTCTCTGAAGAATTTTCTAGATAGTATTTTACAAGATCTGTTTTAGTAAATATTCCTTTGATATTTTCTTTTGAACCAATGGTAAGTGAACTTGTTCCGTTTTCAAGCATAATTTTTGCCGATTCTTTGGGGGTTAACTCCTCTTCAACAAATAAAATAGACTTCATTATCTTACTAATGGGAATATCATCTAAACCCTGTTTCGAGGTTTCTGAAAAAAGGAACAATCCAACATCTTTTTCAGTGATAATTCCTATGGGCTTTCCAGCTTCTACAACAATTAATCTACTTAATTTAGTTTCCAACAATTTTTTGATGACATCTGATATACTAGAGTTTTTTAGAATTGTAATTGGTTTTTTACTAATTTCTACAATTGACAACAAATAAACCAAAAAGGGTTTCTATAAAAAGATCAGATATAATTTTCATTCCTGAATTTAATTTCAAATTTTAAGGCTTAAAATTTCAATGTTGGAAATCATCACCGTTTTTATATTTGAAGAAAAAACATGACTGATATGGCGAAATTTACAAAAATCCTTGTACCCCTTGATGGATCTAAAAATGCTACAAGAGGGCTTGAGAGGGCTATTGAAATAGCCCGAGAAACCAAGGCAGAAATAACCGGATTTTATGTATTTCATTTACCGATATTGGCAGGTATAAAATATACTCAAAAAATGAAAGATGACGCTCAGGAAAAGGCTGTAAAAGCAATTGGACCAGCAATGAAACGTGCCCAAAAGGCTGGAGCGTCATTCAAGTACAAAACTGGAGGGGGTCATACAGGCTCTGAAATCGTAAAATTTGCAGAAAAGGGGAAATACGATATGATAGTGATTGGGGCAAGAGGGATAGGAGGAGCTAGAGAAGGATTTTTTGGTAGTACCTCTAATTATGTTATGCATAAAACAAAGATACCTGTTTTGGTTGTCAAATAATTAATGTTGGCTGTACAACAATTTTTCTAGAATATTTAGTATTAATTATTTTAATCAAACCCAAAAACAATAAACTGTCTATTAAGCATCCTTCATATTTTGTATATAAAAAAAATAGAAGTATAGTTATGATAAGATTAACAGAGAACTGTGATTATACATGGTAGAAAGCAACTATGACATATTGGGCATATCCGAGGATTCCACCGAAAAAGAAATTCGGGATGGGTTTAGACGATTAGCTCTTCAATTTCATTCTGACAAAGGAGGTGATAATGAACAATTCATAAAAATTAAACAGGCTTATGAAGACCTAAAGATAGGAAAAAAATATCCAGAAACAGACATCGAGAAATTACGAAAATCTAGAGTATATTCCAGTGATTCTGAAGAAGATATTCGTAGAAAAAATCAAATTTTAGGTCAAGAATTATCCAAAGAAATGCAGACTGCTCAAGAATGGGCAGCTGCCTTGAACAGAACAAACACAACGGGTTCAAGATTATTTGGATCAAAAACTCTTGGAGAAATGGAACTTGAAAGAAAAGCCAATGGAGCTCTCTCAATCAAAGGAAACTTTATGGCCGGGGAACTTTCTTATGATGGCTCTATTATTATGCAAGGAAGTGTTACCAGTCCCTCATGGACACAAGAATTTAGGACTAAAATACATCTAACCAAAGGGGATTTCAAATTCGTTGATCCTATTGAAAATAAGTACAAGATTGAAAATGGTGCATTAATAATGGTAGATAAAGGAAATGTCGTTGTAGGAAATATTTTTGGAAGAAAATACAAGGTTCAAGATCCAGATGGCAGAGTTGGAGTATATCTTACCCAAGAACATAGGACTCAAATTTTTGCTCCTAGGGGAAAAATTATCTTAGAGAACGCAGTTAATACTGTCTACCTTGAAGCTGATACAATAATCGCACTGAATCTTGAGGATGACATTACAATAACTGGTAGAGAGATTCTGATTTACGGAAGTAAAGTAACCTACGATGTAATAATTAATTTAAAAAAGGAAGGAATGATCAGATTTTTTGAGAATTTTTCTGTTCAAGGAATTAGTAATGACGCAAAAATCAGATTAGAAAATGGTAAGGAAATTCGATTATTTGACATTAAAACCAAAAAAATAAGGGATTTGCCTGATGAATTTGTACCCAATAAAATTAATTTTGATAAAAATGATACATTGATGGGGAAAGGATTTACAATTACTTACCAAATGCTAGAAAATTTGGAAAAGAAATCTGGTAAATCCAAATGGAGAATTGGTTTTTAACCTAAAATTCGATAATTTCCCATTTAACCTTAAAATCAATTTAAAAAATAATCAAAGAATTGATATTCATATAAAAACCAAAGAGTATTGGATTGGCTATATCTTTTGCATTAGACAAAAAATTAATTCTTTTAGTAATGAGTGTGTCAATTATTGCCTTAACCATCACCGCCTTTCTTAGTTTTAATTATGCCGAACAAATTCTCAAGGAAAGAGCGGCTGAACAACTATTTGGCGAATCCAATATTCGAGGTGATACCCTGAGAATATTATTTGAATCACGAATTGAACAAAATCAAATTTTATCCACAGATCCTATGATTAAAATCCTGGTAAATGAATTAAACCAATCTTCTGAAGAATCACTGAAAAATGCATTAGAAGAAAAACGTCGAGATTTCTTAACACAAATACAAGCCTTTCAAACACTTATTGGATTTTCAATAGGATTTGAAGATGTAAAAATAATTGGAAAGAATGGAGACGTTTTCTTTTCGCTTGGAAGAGCAGAGAAAGAAAATTTTGAAGATGATGCTTTATTTCAAAAAGGATTAAAAACTTCATTTGTTGACTTTGAACCATTTCAAAATAGTAAAAAAATGATTGTAGTTTCCCCAATCTTTGCACCAGATAGTAAAATAGGAGATGAAGCTATTGGTGTGCTAATATCCCGAATGAGAACTGCAGCTATAGATAGTATTTTACTAAATAAAAGTGGTCTTGGTGAATCCGGTGAAATCTATATTGTTAATAGTGATTTTTTGATGTTATCTGAATCTAGATTTATTGAAAATACAATTTTTAAGCAAAAAGTTAACACTCCTGGAATTGAAAAGTGTTTTAATGAAGGAATAGATTATCAGGGATTTTATCCAGATTACAGAGGAGTTCCGATTTATGGATCTTCTTATTGTGCAAGGGATCTAGGATTTGTATTGTTAGCAGAAATTGATGAAGCGGAAACGATTCAACCTATACTAATTTTACAAGAAAGAATATTTCAAACGGGATTAGTAATCATTACTATAATGGCAATCATCGCCTTTGTAATTTCGAGAACACTTTCAAAACCATTAATTAAATTAAAAAATGCGGCTAATACCATTGCAGGTGGAAACTTTGAGGTGCGAACCAAAATTAGAACAAGGGATGAAATAGGTGAGCTCTCACATGCCTTTGATTCTATGGCTCAAAAACTACAGGATTCCATAATTGAAATTAAAGAAAAAGAAGACGTAATTAAACAACAAGAAGACATTCTTTTACAGTTTTCAGATTATAGTGAAAAATATTGTGTATGTATGATAGATATTATAAACTCAACAAAAATCACTGCCAATCTATCAGATTCCCAAACAAGTGAATTCTATAGAATATTCTTAAACTCTTTAGCCATAATAGTACGAAATTTCGGAGGAATTGTAATAAAAAATATTGGTGATGCTTTATTATTTTATTTTCCTGTTCTACATTCAGAAAAAGAAATTACCCTGGAAAAATGCCTTAATTGTTGTTTGACTCTAGGGGAATCACATGACGATCTGGAAAAAAAATTACAAAATGAAAATCTACCTAGTGTCGATTATAGAGTCAGTGCTACTTTTGGAATGGTTAGGATAGCTAGAACTTCCACCTCCTCTGTAAATGATATTTTTGGAACAACTGTTAATAGATGTGCAAAAATAAACAGAACAGCTCCTGCAAATGGGTTAATCATTGGAGAGGACTTTTATGAGAATGCAAAAAATCTTGCTGGGTTTGAGTTTAAAAAAGTAGCAAGTGATATAGTTTCACCCGAACATGGTTATGTTGGATACATTGTTTACAGAAAGGAAAAGAAACAAAATCACTAAAAAATCAAAATTGAATAGTTGTAAAGGTTAAATTATTTCTGAGGATTTTTTTTTTGTAGAAATATCGTAAGATTCTTCAACATTAGTGATAAAGATTTTTCCATCTCCTTTTTCACCAGTATGAGCAGTATCCAAAATAGCTGAAACAATAGAATCTAGTTGTGAATCATTTACTACTGTAATAATCACATCTGTAGAATTGAATTCTATTTGTTTCCCACCAATTTCTGGTCTATCACCAGCTCCTTGGCCCAAAGACTCAATTAATGTAACACCGCCTACACCTTTATTTCTAATCGCAGTTACAACTTTTCTTGAAATTTCACTTTGTATCACCGCCTCAATACGTTTCATAGAGTTTTTTAGTAAAGTTGGAATTTAAAAATATCTAAAAAATTTTCATTATCATATTTGAAAATCAATAAAGAAAATCTCCCCACACTTAAATAAATTTGAAGTAAAAATTATCTTATCTTGTATCATATAATCGCCATTTTTACCTTGGGAATTCTGTCCTCATTCTCATCCATTTATGCAGAAGATTACATTATAGATATTCCATACGGTGCGTTTAATCCAGAATTGAACACACCAGCTGAAGTTTGGTATGATCCACCTGTCATATTCATTACAATAGGGGATTCTATTACATGGTATAACGATGACAAGGAAGGTCATACTGTTACTAGTGGTGAAGGGTCAGGCAGATTTGGTTGGATGAGTAATAATTTTGGAACCCCAAATGAAATTTTTGATAGCGGAAGATTCATGCCCGGAGAATCCTGGACAAATAACTTTGACGAGTCTGGAAAATTTTCGTATTTTTGTATTATTCATCCTTGGATGGAAGGAGTAGTTATTGTAGAAAAAAAAATTCCAGATTATCCTCATGATGCCACTGGCCAGAAATTAGAGTTTCCTCTTTTACAATATACTCCCGACAGACAAATAGAGGTTAACCTTAGTTGGGACCCCCCAGTCATTAAAACTCATGAGAAGATTCAATTTGTTTATCAATTTTATGATCCATCTACCAATTCTAATTTGGCACAAATGAAATATTCTATTATTATTTTTCAAAATGGCAAAGAAATTTTCCGTGATGAGGGCGTAAATCAAATTGGAGGTGATTATCGTAACTATGTATTTGATGAATCTGGGTCTATAATAATTAGAATAGAAGGAATTGAAACATCATCCATTTTAGCTGAGGGAAGTGTTACAGTTTCTGGCAAGGTGACAGAAAAGGCATTAAGATCGGTTGATTTTACTGGTGTTGTTTATGACAATCCAGAGAAAACAACGCATGAAGCATATCACATTAAACCCGCGCAAAGACTAGCATTCTATTATGAAATGGCCATTGCAATTATTTTGATACCTGCAGGAATGTTTGTAGCAATAATAATTTGGTTAAAGAAAAAACCCAAAATCCCTGAGAGTAAATCAAGTGCAGTATAATTTAAAAAAATAAAAATAAATTAAAATTGATTGAATTCGACTAGTCTACTAGTTCGGTCCAACCTTTTACGAAGACTGAATCTTTATGGAGTGGAACTGGTTGTCCAACTGTAAAGTCCATCGGTCTCATCCAAAAGATTGCTTTAGTTGGGCATACACCTATGCATGCACCATCTGAAATACATCTTTCTGGGTAAAAGACAAATGCTTTACCTCTCTTCCAGCCTTCAACTGGTTTTACTCTAAGGACATCGGGACCAAGAGTTGTACAGATTTCTACACATAGTGCACAACCTATACACATTTGTTCGCTGATGTCGGGAATAATTCCTACTGGCATTACAAAACTTTTTCAGTGGTTGATCTTTATATAATTTACCAGGAAAATCTTGATTATAACACCGTTTGTAAATTTATAACGCCGTTTGGACTTCTGATCGCCTTTTCCTTCACTTTTTAATCTCAAATCTAAGGCGTTTATCTTGGCTTCTGTCCAAGGCTTTTAAAATTAAATGGGTTTCAGACATACTAAGATAATACAACCCAGATTGTTTTGAATTTAGCAAGTGCCTTCCACTTGGAGAGACAACCCACTCCTTATGGTCATTTTTTAACGCAATTGCAGTGATAACTATTATTGATTTTGTTTGTCTTGCGATAGACGATAATAACATAATAGTTGCATTGATAAATCTTGCCGAGTCTAACTCATCAAACATGTTATAAACTCCATTTAAAGAATCCAAAATTATCAGCGTACGTTCTTTAGAAATTTTTTTTACAATGTCCTTTACATCTTTTTCAAAATTCGTTTTACTTGACTGAAAAATTTTTAGCTTTTCATTTTTTTTAATCATTCCAGAAGATAAAAAACCACTATACAACAAATCAAAATCCAAGAAAATTATTGGAAACGAATTAGAATTAACTAATCTGTTTAAAAACTCAGTTTTTAAAAATGGATGAGAACATAAAATAATATTTGGACTTTTATAAGAGAATTCTTTTTTAATTTGTGAAAAATTATTATCCAAAACCTGCTTAGGATTTTTATCCAACACCAACTTAGAAATTTCCAGATATAATAATGAATTTAGACTCTAAAGATGTATCTGGGGATTTTCCTAGTGGGAAAATCTATCTAAACAATGCCTCAGTATCATTGATGCCCACATCAAGCATTGAGGCTATGAATGAATTTCTAATATCTTATAATTCCATAGGCCCAGACTCTATTGATTCTGAACCATTTGTTAGAGAAATATTAATGAAAACTAGGAAGATTATTGCAAAGATCTTAAATTGTCAACCCGATGAGATTATTTTAACTCAAAGTACAACAGACGGTGTAAATATCGTTGCAAATGGTCTTTCTTTTGATTCAAATTCTAATATTATAATCCGAGGAATGTCTCATGAACATCACGCCAATTTTTTTCCTTGGGTTCGACTAAAGAATAAAGTAGAAATTAAAAATCTATCTATTGATAAAAATGGATTTTTTCGTCTTGATGAATTTAGTAAATTTTTAGATGACAACACAAAATTAGTTATTCTTAGCCATGCTTTGTATAACACAGGTTCAATTTTGCCCATAGAAAAAATAGGAAAAATTCTGGAAAATAAAATCCCATTTTTCGTCGACAGTGCTCAAACTGTAGGTTGTTTAGATAAAATTGATGTAAAAGATTTAAAATGTAATTTTATGGCATTTAATGGATCAAAATGGCTCTGTGGACCTATGGGAACAGGATTATTTTATTGCGACCGAAGTTCAAGTGATTTACTTGAACCTATGTCTATAGGAGGCGAATCTGCAATGTTATACAATGAATCAAAGTTATCGTTTAAGGGCATGCCTGAAAAATTTCAAACAGGATTCCGAAACTATGTGGGAATGGTTGGATTGGAATCATCTGCAAACTATCTCTACAAATATGGAATGGAAAATATCCGAATAAAAAATATCCATCTCTCCAATATGCTCAGAGAAGAATTATCAAAAAATAAAAAAATAACTCTTTACGGGCCAATATCATCGCATGAGCGTACAAGTATTATTTCATTTACCATAGATGGATATGAACCAGATATTGTTGTAAAAAAATTAGAAAAACAAGGAATTATTTTGGCCGTTAGAGAGATTTATAACAAAAAGATTATTCGAGCCTCTCCTCATTTTTTTAATACTGAGTCAGAAATTCTTCAGGTTATAGATACAATAAAGAAATTATAGGTTTTCTTGTTCTTCTATGACCATCATTGTTAGGGTTGATTGCACCTTACTTATCTTCCTAATTTTATTTGTAATAATTGAGCGTAAATTTTCAGCATTGTCAGAAGATAATTTCAAGACAATATCATAAACTCCATAAACACCTTGAATTTCAAATTTGATATTTTCATTTTCGAGAATTGGTTTAATTTCCTCAATTATGGACCTATCTGAACCAAGATCCGAATTTAAGAGTACATATGCAGTAGGCATGTTGCAGATTTTCATGAACAGTATTTAACCTTTAATGACCATAAAAGACTGATTAACTATTTCTAGGATTTCCAGATATGAATCATTTAGATCTTACATTAACAATTTCTGAAACAACCCAAAACTTTCCAGGTTCACCTTTTCCTCAATTCATTCCTTGGTCTACAATTAGAGAGGATCTTTACAATCTTGAATTATTATTTTTAAGCACTCATACTGGAACCCACCTAGATGCACCTTACCATTTTGCAAAAAAAGGAGAAAAAATTCATCAAATACCTGTGACAAGGTTGATAGGAAATGCATTATTAATTAAGATTCAAAAGAAAAAAGATCAGGGAATTACAAAAAGAGACCTTCTTGAATTTGAACAGAAAAATGGAAAAATCAAAACTTTTTCTTCAATTATTTTTTTCACGGGTTGGCAAAAAAATTTAAATAAAAAATTCTATTTTACAAATAATCCCGGTCTATCAAAATCAGCCACAGATTATCTCGTATCAAAAAAAATCAATTTAGTTGGAATAGATTCTCCAAGTATTGATTTGGGAAAAAACAAAAATTTCCCTACTCATAAAATTTTTGCAAGAAATAACATCTTAATAGTTGAAAATCTTTCTAACCTAGAAAAAATTCCTACCTTGGAGTTTAATTTTATTATTTTGCCCCTTAAACTTAAAGGAGCAACCGGCTCGCCTGTCAGAGCTATTGCAACCTATTGAACAAAATGAAAGCGATTTTTTTTAAAATTTTTTGATAAATTACCTACAATTGGAATTTGATTTCCACAAAATTGACATTGATTCTTTTCATTAAGATTCCAAGACTCGATATCAAAACTAAATCTCTTGATGACAATATTATTACATTCAGGACAGTATGTGTGTTCAAGTGGATGACCTGGAACATTTCCAATATAGGCATACTTTAATCCAATCTTTTTGGCAATCTGGTGATGTTTTTCCAAAGTTTTCACTGGAGTAGAATCAAACTCCATCATTTTATAATCAGGATGAAAACGCAAAAAATGAATAGGCATTTCTGGACCAAATTCATCATAAACAAATCTACATAACTTTTCTGCATAATCTAGATTATCTCCAACTTGCGGAATAACCAAATCCGTAATTTCTACATGAATTTTAGTTTTATCTCGAATTTCTAAAAGAGTATCAAAAACCGGCTGAGGATCTGGAATTCCAATGAATTTCCTTGTAAACTCTGGTTCAGCATTACCTTTGAAATCAACTGTAATAGAATCTAAAAATTCTCCCATCATTTTCACAGATTCAGGCGTATCATATCCATTTGAAACAAAGATGTTGTAAAGATTCTTTTGATGAGCTATTACACCACAGTCCCTGGCAAATTCTATAAAAATTGAGGGTTCATTATAGGTGTAGGCAATACCATCTGCACCGTTATCTATTGCAGTTTGAACAACTTCTAGTGGGGTCATATCAACCCCTTCAATTTTTCTCCTTTGACTAATATCATAATTTTGGCAATATTTGCAAAGCCAATTACACCCTGTGGTTGCAATAGAGTATACCTTAGAGCCTGGGTGATAATGAGTGACCGGTTTTTTTTCAATGGGATCAACATGACCAGCTATAACCTTACCATAAACAAATAGATCCAGTTTGCCTTCTATATTTCCTCTAATGCCACAAAGACCAATTTGCCCTTCAGCCATTTCACAATATCTTGCACATGCGGTACACCGTACCTTGTTGTTGGGTAATTTTTTATAGAGAACTGCTTCTTTTCCCATTTAATCTTACTAGATGTTTTTCCAATATAAGGGGATAGCATTTTTCGCAATGCTAAAAATATACAATATTTACTAATTACTTATGAGCAAACCTGGAAATGCATGGAGAAAAATTCATGGAAAAATTACTAAAAGACCAACTAATTTCTCTTGGGTAATTGAAGAAAAACTTGCAGGGTCTGGGATGCCAACCAGTTTTGATGAATTAAACTGGATTCTACAACAGGGCGTAAAATCTATTGTAACTATGACAGAAAATGCCCTACCAGAAAACTGGGTAAATGACCTTAGATATTTGCATGTTCCCACACCGGATCTGACTGCTCCAGATATGGATAAAATCGATACAGCAGTTGACTTTATTCATGCAAATATATCCGATAATCAAGCTGTAATGGTTCACTGTGCTGCAGGGATGGGAAGAGCCGGAACTATTCTAGCCTGCTATCTTGTAAAATATCAAAAATATTCATCAAAAGAGGCAATAAAAAAAATTCGAAAAGAAAGACCCGGATCTATACAATCTGAAACACAAGAACTAGCTATTACTTTTTATCAAAAACACATTGGAAATTAATTTAAATAAACTCTGACACCAACTTTCCATCTATAACTTTTATTCTAAGTTTTTTATTTTCTTGAAATATTAAAATCAATTCATCAGTCTCTTCAACTTTTACTAGTTCTTGCATTTTAATCTGATCAAACTTTGCCATATTTCTCACCTATTCTGGAATTGATACAGTTTCAATCTTTCCGTCAACTGCCTTAATGAATAAAAATCTATTATCTTTAAAAATAAAAGTAATTCCACCTTCTTTGTCTGGTTCTTCAACCTCAAGAACTACTTGCCCCAAAAGACCATCGTACTTTGCCATACACAATCATAATAAAAGTTCCTTATATCCCTAATTGAGCTTAATATTTTTTTTATATTAATGATAATTTTGAATTAAGTAAAGAATTGATTTTTAAATAAAAAAATTATACAAATAATAAGGATAATTTTCTCTATTTTTTTGAAAATGGATCATATACAACTTTGCAAAGAAATTTTGAATAAAAACCCTCAAATTAGATTTAGTGGAATTTTAAACTCCAGAGGAGATTTAATGGTAGAACAGAACCGGGATGAATCAGCAAAACTATTAGATGATAGTGAGATAAAAATGTCAGTTCATTACACTTTCCAAAGATGGACCAGTATTCAAAATCTTGCCCATAAAATAGGCAAAGAAAAAACAAATATCACAGAATTTGAAAAAGTTACACTGATTAGTATTCTTTTAGATGATGGAAATCTACTATTATTGAGTTCAGAACCTGGTGTTAATTATATGGAGATATTATCCAAAGTTAAACAATCCCTACCACATAATTAATTAAATTTAAAAAATTAAATCATATTTTACTAGATAAATTCATTCTCAAATTATAAGGTAGTAAAAAAATAAAAAGATATTGAAAGGACTATACTGGTTAGTTTTAGGACTTTGTGTATGGTTTATTCCATACATTATTTTACAATCAATGGAGACACCAGAAAATCCTGAAGAATCTACAAAGGAATTATTATATACACTTCCCCAAGAAATTATTTTTGCTCACTTAGGAATCGCTATAGTTATAATGATTAAAGCAGTAATAACTATTCGAAAAGAACGCAAATATTCAAGGACTAAAGATTCAAGAAAAGGAAAGAAAAAATCTTAGAATCAGCAATATCAGTAAATTAAAGCAAATTATTATCTAAATTCTAAAATTATTTTTTCTTATCAAAATTGATAATCGGATGATATAATAAATATGAAAATTTTTTACCTTCGATATGAAGAAAATTGAGGCTATTATAAAGAGATCAAGCTATACAATAATTGCCGAAAAATTAAATGCCTTGGGATATACTATCATTGATAAAAGAAATTTAGAAGATAATCCAATTTTTGATAAAAAAAGATTTTCTGAAAAGGAAAACACTCGTCCTTTTGAAGTAATTCCTCTCTCCAAAATTGAACTGGTTGTAACAGAAAAAGATGCTAGAAAAGTTATAGATATTATTTCAAAAAAATCAGGATTCACTTCAAACAAAATTGGAAAAATCTTTGTTTCAGAAATGGAAGAGGTGGTAGAAATTGATTCTCTTCAAAGTACACAAGATCTTGAGGTGAATGAAAATAAACTTCCACTAAAACCAAAAATTAAACGAGGTAGATTGGTTCCCCTTCAGAAACACACTTTACTTCGACTACAGCATGTTTATAATGAAAACCATGAGATCCTGATTTCAGATTACAGAATAAAATCTTTTAGTGACTTTGTTAATCATTGTATAATGGGTTATCTTTCTGCATTTGAAAAACAACTTAAACATCCTACAGTTATTTATGAAAACAATTACAAATTTTAGATAACATCTTCTCCCTCCTGACCCGTTGCGATATCTATGGAGCGAAGAACTGGTGATACAAAGATTTTCCCAACCGTACCTTTATTTTTAAAAATCGTTATAACTTGATCTTCTTTGCTTTCTGGAATAACTAACTCAATTACATATTTCTGGCTGAATTGAGGTTGAAATATCGCACTTCCTTTTTTAGCATGAATTTCAGGTGGAGGTCGCTTTCCACGCCCTCTAACTTTGCCTACCGTAAGACCACCAATCTCAAACTCCTTTAAAGCCTCACTAATTGCCATTACATCATTATTTGCAAGAATTGCCTCTATTTTCAACATTAAATAATTTTACAAGGTTTTTCCCAAATAATAGTTTCAGATTTTGATAATCAAGTGATTATCAAATAGTTATCAATTTTCGTTATTATTATTTAGTTTCCCAAACTTTTGATTACCATTGCCAATTGATACAGGTGATACTGCATGGATGCTAGTAGCAGGAAGCTTGGTACTTTTAATGATTCCTGCTCTGGGACTTTTCGAATCAGGTTTACTAAGAAAAAAGAATGCTGTATCTGTTTTCATGCAAATTTTCTTCGGTTTAGCCTTACTTAGTGTAATGTGGTTTGTATTTGGCTTTAGTTTATCGTTTGGTCCTGATGAAACAGGTGGGTTGATGGGAAATATGGATTGGGTTTTCCTTAAAGGTGTGCCTTGGGATGAAGCACTTGACTATGCACCGACAATCCCAGGAGTTCTCTTTGTAAAATTCCAATTAATGTTTGCAGCGATAACCCCGCTCCTTCTTACTGGAACGATAGCAGAACGAATGAAATTTAGCTCTTTTATCATTTTCATCGCGACGTGGTCCATACTCATCTACTATCCCTTGGTACATTGGGTATGGGGAGGTGGATGGTTATCTGCAATTGGAGTAGTTGATTTTGCTGGTGGTATAGTAATTCACACAAGTGTAGGAATGGGAGCTTTGGCTGCAGCAATTGTTCTTGGTAGAAGAAGATTCTTTGGCCCAGCAATTGAAATTCCACACAGTATCCCACTAGCGGTGGTAGGTTCTTCACTTCTTTGGCTTGGTTGGTTTGGGTTTAATGCCGGAAGTGCGTTAGCGTCGGGGTCATTAGCAGGAAATACTGTCATTGTAACTCATATGGCCTCTTCGGTTTCAGCTTTGATATGGGTAGGATTATCTTGGATGAGAACAGGAAAACCTTCAGTGGTTGCAGCCATTAACGGAGCAATTGCAGGGTTGGCTGGAATTACACCAGCATCAGGTTTTGTTAGTGTAGAACACTCCTTTGTGATTGGCATTGCCATAGGACTTGCCTCCTACTCTACAATTATCATTTTCAAGGAGAAATTGAAGATAGATGATGCATTAGATGTAAGTTCAATTCATGGTACTGCTGGCATAATTGGAGCTCTGGCAATTGGGATTTTTGCCAGTCAAGCTGTTAATCCTGCAGGTCCTAACGGTCTTCTATTTGGCAATCCAGATCAATTAGGAATACAAGCAATCGGTGTTGGAGTAGCAGCAGCTTTAGGATTTGGGGGAACTTTCATAATTATGAAAATCCTTGACTTTTTAATTGGAGTACGAGTATCTCCAGAAGTAGAAGATGCTGGTTTAGATATAAGTGAACATGCCGAACGCGCCTATGCGGATGAAGAAGAGTTTAAACTAGATATGGATGATTACGTTAAAAGTTTAGAGGATAAAGGAGAATTTTTCTTCAATAAAAAAGACAAATCATAAAATAATTATTTTTAAAATTTATGATAATCAATTTATTGTTATTTCAATTTCTTTAGAATTGTTTTTTATGCTGTCTGATTCTGTATAATCATGTTTTTGCCAGGAAGCAAAAACTTCTGCCCCTATCTTATGTTTACCAGGACCAAGATCTGATGCTTTGAATGTAAATTTTTCCTTAAAATCAAACAATTCTTGTCTTACCTCCTCTTCCGAAAGGCGAATAAATGGTTCAAAATTTTTCGCCACCTGAACCCATACCCTTCGATCCTTCATCGGGTTCACTAATTTTGGATTTCTTGTCCAAAAAATAGCAGCTTTCCGATAGGTATCAATTGTTTTACCTATCTCTTTTTTTCTAAAACCGCCAGAGATCAACTTTACCCCATACTTTAACTTAAACGAGACATCGTTGTTGTTGTACGCTTTTGTCCAATTTACTTCATTGAATGCATTTCGAATATCCCCCTCAATTGAAAATTGTACGGTAATTTCGATAGTATCATTTGGAGAATGCTGATCTTTGCTATCCAGAAGTAAAATCTCTGAAATCTTGCTATTGCTCATTCTTACCAATCATAATGATTTATATCCACAATAAGTGCGTTTTCTGAATACATGCACGCTCAGATAGTAAGTTCCGAACCCAAAGAACTCAACTTATCTATCAAGAATACAGATGTGGGAATTTTGTATATAATTCAGCATGAGCTTTTAAAGTCCTCAAATATTGATTTTGCTGGAGTTATTGTTAAACATCCTCTAACAAATGAATGCTGGATGAAGGTCAACTCCAAAAATAAACCTATCCAAGAAATAAAAAATGCTACCCAGACGGCAATCAAAACAATAGAAGAACTTAAAAAATTATTTAATTCAAAAATCAAGGTAAATTAAATGAAATTTTGCCCCAAATGTGAGGTCAAATTAAAAAAAGATGGTGGAGAGCTAAAATGTGCAAAGTGTGGTTATGTAGAGGGAAAAGTTTCTGTAACACAAAAAAAAACTGAACAAGAAAGATCGACTGAGCCATTTAATGTATTTGAGGAGAATGAAGGAGAAGAAACATTACCAACTATTAAAATTGAATGTGAAAGTTGTGGTCATGGGGAAGCGGTCTGGTGGATGTTACAAACCCGAAGCGCTGATGAACCCACTACGCAGTTTTACAGATGTATAAAGTGTAGACACACTTGGCGTAATTACGCATAACGTTTAACTGGACCTTAGGCACCTAAAAAATAGTTTGACTTTTGGAGCAAGAACAAGTGGTTCTGATGATCTAAAAGCGATCATCTCTGCAATATCTACCCTAGTCGAAGAAGCTACCTTTGTTGCAACAGCAGAGGGAATCACATTTAGAGGGATGGATCCTTCACATGTAGCTCTAATCGATATTTCATGGCCCAACTCTGCTTTTGAGAAATATGAATGTGATAGCGATATTAAATTTGGAGTTAGAATTGATGAATTTTCTAAACTTATCAAAAGAGCAGATAAGAAAGACAGCATTGAGATTAGCATTTCTGACCAAAACATGTTGCTTGTAACTATAGGAAAAAATAAGAAATACAAAATTCGTTTAATTGAAAGTTCTGCAACAGATACCCCTCTTCCAAAAATCCCTTATAATTCTAAAATTTCATTATCATCTTCCAAATTTGACAAAATTTTAGGTGATGTCCAAGTAGTATCAGATTACCTAACAATACATACCTCTAATTCTACAGCAAATTTTTCTGGTAAAGGTGATTCCGGGGAGGTTGTAATTGATCTTGAAAAAGAACCAGATGATATCGATGAAATATCATCAACTGAGGATAGCACAGGCACATATAGCCTGGAATATTTGAATCCTGTGGTCAAGGCTGTAGGTACCACCGCAGGTGTAATTACATGTGAATTTTCAAGTGCAAAACCACTTAGAATTGAATTTAAAGTTGCAAACATTGGCAGAATTCACTTCTATCTAGCTCCACGAGTCGAAAGTTAAAGCATTTAAAGATATAATAATTCAGTTATTTTGATTTGAAACTTGTTCTAAAATATGGTGGAACCTCAATTTCATCTGCAAAGGACATACAAAATGTTGCGAAACACATTCAATTGTTATCAAAAAAGAATGATCTTGTAATTGTTTGTTCTGCAATCAGTGATACCACTGATGACTTGATTGAAATATCTCAGTCAATAAAAAAGGAAAATAAAAAAAAGGCAGAATTATTGGCAAAAAAAATTTCTAAGAGACATCAACTACTTGCAAATCAAACCATCAAAACTTCACCAATAAGAAAAAAACTATTACAAACATTTGATGAATACTTTTCTGAGTTAATCGCTCTAATTGATGGAATGGTATTGTTAGGAGAAGTAACTCCACGATCAATGGATTATCTATTTTCTTTTGGGGAAAGATTTTCAATAAAATTAATTTCAACAGCTATAAACGATTCAGGAAAAAAATCAATATCACTTACAGGAAAAGAAGTGGGAATTGTTACGGATTCTAATTTTGGTGAATCTAAACCCCTGATGGATACAACAAGACTAAGAGTGTCCAAAACATTAGATTCAATACTATTAAAGAAAACAATTCCTGTGATTGGAGGTTTTGTTGGTGCAGATCAACATGGGCATATCACCACTTTTGGAAGAGGTGGGTCAGATTATTCAGCTACAATAATTGGTTCATGCATTAAGGCCGACGAAATTTGGTTGATGAGTGATGTTGATGGCTTAATGACTGCCGATCCTAAAATTGTCAAAAATTCCAAATTAATTGAGGAGGTCTCGTACGTTGAAGCAATAGAGATGGCCATGTTTGGTGCCAAACAAATTCATCCGCGAACCTTTGAGCCTTTACTTGCAAAAAAAATACCAATGAAAATAAGAAGCTCATTTAAAATAAATAATGAGGGTACGCTAGTTACCTCTTCTCCTTCAATAACTGCAAAAAATGCTGTAAAATGTGTCAGTAACGTATCTAACAATGGATTAATCGATATTCGTGGAGGTAGTATGGTTGGAACTCCTGGAACTGCAGGAAAAATTTTCTCAACTTTAGCTAACGCAGGGATAAATGTTATGATGATTTCTCAGAATCCTTCTGAATCCAGCATAACCATAGTAGTTAAAAATTCAGATCTTGATAAGGCAGTTAATACATTAGAAGTGGAACTGCTTGGGAAAATAATCAAAAAACTTGAGGTAACCACCAATATGGCAATAATTGCCCTAATCGGATCTGGAATGAGAGGAACCGTAGGTGTTGCTTCAAGGGTATTTGGGGCAATGGCAAAAAATAAGGTAAACGTATCTATGATAACTCAGGGATCCTCAGAACTTAACCTTGCATTTGTCGTAAAAAATTCTGATGCAAATAAAGCAATTAATGCATTACATGAAGAGTTTAAACTTTCCAAAATTAACTTAAAATAAATTAATTTAAGGGAACAAAATTAAAAGATTTGATTGAATAAATACTTGATTATTTTTATAATCGGAATTTTTGTAACTAGCATTTTATCAATATCTTTAGTTTCAGATCAATTTGCTGATGCTAATTCTAGGAAAAAAATTCATTTTACACAAACTCTAACTTCATCACAAGATCCAGGTCAAGGACACGAAAACCACCAAATTTCATTTATTCTATCTCCGAGTGAAGGGACAATTTATGATGGATCCTTAACTTTTACCGCAAGTCAGCGTGTACAGATCGTAGTCTTACATGAAATTAATGAAAACGATGTCAAAGGACAACCTACATGGACTATTGATGGAGAGAAAATTTATGGTTTTTCTTTAATTGATAAAGGAAACCAATCTGATTCCTTTGAATTCACCGGAGCTGCCTTAGCACTTCACACAAATAACCCTCAAGAATTCACCGCAACTGTAAGTATTGATGGTTGGATTAGAGGACAACCTACAGAAATTATTCTACAGCAAATGGAAATAGAGAAAAAGGAACCATCCTTTGGTTTATCAAAAACAAATGTCCCAGTACAAATTCCTATGCATAAAGGAATTTTTAATTCAAATTCTACTTTTTATATAATTACAGATTCTAGCGATAAAGATTTAGCAGAAAAAATAACCAAAAAACAAGGTTGGAAGGTAGAACTAGCGCCTCCCTTATCAAATGCCCCAGAATCCGCCCTTCAGAAAATTTTTGTTTTCACAAATGGAGTTGCTGGAGATGGAATTTATGGCTACCAATCAAATGTATTTTCAAGTACACCTGCTCAAGAAAAAGAATACAGTCCACTTAGTTCAGTGATAGAAGTTTCATGGAAAAAAGGACAAAACAAAATAATCTTTGAATCAGCAGAGGAAATTTTAAAAGCTGAAGAAGGAAAAAGAATTGATCTCAAAGAAACTGGAATTGTAATTAATACTCCTCAAATTATTTGGCCTCAGGGTCAAATGGTAATAAGAGATGATCAACCAATTACGGATGATTCTCCATACATCGGGGGCCAAATTACGGAAATCAATCAAGAAGACATGACTGTAACATTCATTGCACATCGAGGCTGGGGGCCTGATGGAAGAACAATCTACTATATTGTAACCGATGCTACCCCTAGTGGGCCCGCAGAAATGATGGGAGTTCCATACGCCCCTGTTAGTTCAGAGTTAATCACAAACTCAGCGGCAGTGGACTTGTTTCAATTCCAAAATGGAATCAAAGGTTCGGGCCCAATGGGATTCCAACCTGGTATTGCCTCTGCAGCGCTAGGAGATGATACCTATAGCCCAATTTGGAGAATCTATAACGTAGAATGGAACAATTCTCAAAATGCCAAAATTCTTGAAACGCGATTTGATATTGATTCAGCTAGTGAGGAAGATCTACTAACAGTAAGTATTGCCCGTCCAATGAATAGTGATCATTTGGTAAATTGTCCATTCATAGATCCATTCCAATAATAACTCATTTCACTAAACGGATAAATTACTTGAAAAAAACTTTAATTTAAAATTGAATGGGAAGCTATACATTGTTGGTGTCGGTCCTGGCCACCACGACCATATGACTTTCAGAGCTAAAGAAGCAATAGCTGAAAGCAATACCATAGTTGGTTACGAAACTTATGTCAATTTGGTAGCCGATCTTATTGAAGGCAAGGAGGTACATCGATATGCTATGACTCAAGAGGTAGAGCGTGCCCACCAATGTATCGATTTGGCAAAATCAGGAAAAATAGTTTCACTTGTTTCAAGTGGAGATCCAGGCATTTATGGAATGGCTGGATTAATCTATGAAACCCTTGCAGAATCTGGATGGAATCCGACAGATGGACTAGAAGTAGAAATAATTCCAGGTGTATCCGCGTTGAATTCATGCGCATCTATAGTTGGTTCACCGTTAATGACAGATTTTGCCGTTGTAAGTATGAGTGACTTACTTGTACCATGGGAAATAATCCAAAAAAGAGTTGAAGCTGCAGCACAAGGGGATTTTGTGATTGTTATTTACAACCCTTCAAGTAAAAAACGTATTCATCAACTTCAAGATACAAGAAAAATTCTCCTCAAGTATAGAAAACCCACAACTCCTGTAGCGATTATCAAGGGAGCCTTTAGAAATTCTCAAGCAATTGTTATGACTAATTTGGAAGATTTGCCAAATTACTCTGACAAATTAGGAATGATAAGTACTGTTATTGTAGGGAATTCTTCAACATATAATTACAAAGATTTAATGATAAACCCTAGAGGTTACAAATCAAAATATAATTTGGAAGAACAAACAAACCCAGATCTAAAAATCTAGAAACTTTTTTTAATTATTTCAGATAATTCATCGCTCAAATTCAATTTATCACGAATTGGGGCAACCACTTTAATTAGATAATTCCCTACAGTTTGTTTTAGATCTGTAGGATGTAAATTCTTTATAGCAAAATCTGATTCCAATTGATTATATTCGGTATATTCAATACTCCCACCAAATTTTTCTGGTCTTTCTACTTTCATTCCATTGAATTCATGAAAAATTACATTTTTTGAATAATCCAATAAGGGATTGTTTATAATATTACCTTCCTCACACCACGCTTTATTGATTTTTGTTTTAATCTCATCGTCAGAATCATGAATAAAAATACCTGAATTAGGTTCAGATTTACTCATTTTTCCTAAAATTGAAGACTGCGTTGAATCAGAAGGTTTTGAAAGGCCAGGTAATAATTTGTGATGAACAGCAATTGGAACCTTCCAATTCATTTTTGGAAAAATTTCTCTAACCAACATGTGGATTTTACGTTGATCCATTCCAGCATGTACAATATCTAAATCGAGAGAATGAATATCAACTGCTTGCATTGGTGGATACAACAATTTTGCAAGATCAATTTTTGATTCATCTTCTGATCGTCCCATTATTGTTAAAGTCCTCATTGTTCGTTTGAGTGACATATGTTTTGTAAAATTCATAAATTCTTTCCAATACTCTTTTTTTGAATCATAAAGATCGGAACCTAAAACAATATTGGCCTCCGGACAAACTAGTTTGAATGCATTAGCATAATATTTTGAAACCTTAGTGATCGTATCCCAATCCCCTCCAAGTTTATCATTAATCATTGTATGCCAATCTGCCAAAAATATGGTACAATTTACACCAGCTTTAACAAAATCATTAATTTTAAAACCTGTGCTAATAAGGCTGCCTAAATGTAAAAACCCAGAAATTTCTAAACCAATGTAATGTTTAGGTGAAGAATTTGTCTGGAATAAATGAACCAATTCATCATGAGTAACCACTTCTTCTGTGGGAGGCCGTTCAATTAGTTCTACTTTTTCGGTTAAATCCAAACCAAAACATCTTCTAAATGGTAAACCTATAAAGATTCTGACAATTTTTTTAAAAAAAGAAAAATAATAGATTTGTTGACTAATTCTTTCAGAAACAAGAAAAATCCTACTTGCAATTTTTTTTATGTTTTCTCAAATCCTCAGAAAAGTCAAATGTCTTTCCACATACCCTACATTTTTCTTTTTTCTTGTTATGTGCCTTTTCC
>JBFIPZ010000004.1:0-34043 GCA_041609855.1 Nitrosopumilaceae archaeon
CCAACCAACATAATTTACACCTCTAATCTTAAGGTAAAGTCTGATGCAATAAAATCATTCAAAATTAAAAATGATGAAAGTACAAGATGCAAAAATAATGAAAAAATAAGAAAAAAGTTTCTAAACTCTTCATCGTCCAATTATTTTATTAAACAAGGGTTTAAGAGACCAGGAAGATAAATTTTTGTTTTCAATTTAGTAATCAGGACCAAAAGTATTCCTACATTACATCGGAAATGTTTTTTTGAAAAAAAGATGAGAATTGAATTAATTAATTATGTTATTTTATTAAGGTCTATGAGTTCCAAGTGTACAAAAAATGCACAGATCATAATAAACATTTGAAATAATTTTTGTGCAACCACATTCACATGGACATTTTTTTTGTTGCAATATAATCAAATTATTCTAGTACTAGTTCTTTATCTTCTTTAATATTATCAAAATCTACTCTGTCACATTGTGGACAATTGGATATTTTTGCCCCTCCAAACTGAGTTGAAAAGACATTCCCACATACTATACACACAGAACGGTAACTCAAGATACTTGCTCCCAAGGTAATTCGAGGCATTTGATGGTGAATCGTCTTCATGTTCTATCAACCAGTCTTTGAATTGTATTAGGTATCGACTATGAATCCTTGATAACTCTTCAATTTACCAAATTATAGTTTCAGGTTTGGTTGTCACGATTAAATTTGCGTAAATCAACTCTATGAACACGATAGGGACGTGGGGCCGACCGGAATCGAACCGGCGACCTACGGGTCACTACAGCTCCAAACTTACATCATCCGTGAGTCAGTTTAGCTTAGTTTACCTCTGGAGCCCTTAGCGGTGATCGTTGTAGATACTGTCGCCCTACCAGGCTAGGCTACGACCCCACAAAAAATAATTAAACACCCTTGAATTTTAAGTTACTTTCACCAAGACTTATTTGCAATAAAACTGATTTTATTATTGTAAAGAATATCATGGTCAAACCAATTGTCTTAGCAGTAGGAGCTATTCCGGTAATTGTTGCCCTCTTGATTGCATATCCATTAATTATGAAACCTGACATTCCATTTTCTGCGGCAAATCCAAACGATACAATAGAGATAGAATACACAAAACATCAAATAAAAAAAATATCTTACGGGGTTACTGAACGAGAAGGTACACAAAAAACTGAAATTCTTTTAATCAAAAACGATGGAGAAGTAAAATACTCCGTGACAAAGGAAGGCTATCCGCAACCAGATAAAAAATCTCAATTAAGCGAAGAAAAACTTCGAAGATTAACTGCTCTGATTAAAGAGACTGGTTTTGTTGAAATTCCTTCTGAATCATTTCCTATAAACGAGGATGTATTTGATTATAAAAAATCAAATGTAAAAATAACTTTGAATGGAAAAAGCAAAACCGTACATTGGCCAGAACAAAATGCTACTGAAAAATTTATCCCACCAATAATTTCTATGGTAGAATCTCAGCTAGACCAAATAATAAAACAGATTAGTGAATAGGTACAAATACCCAAAGTGGGAACTTAGAGCATGCTTCCACTAGCTGGTGAAAGAAAAAACGCCAAGGGTATAATTGTTGAAAAAACCGATTCAGGAAATATTTCTCGTGGAACATCTACTTTGAAACGCGGGTTTGCACACATGTTAAAAAATGGAGTTGTAATGGACGTTACTACAGTAGAGCAGGCTCAAATTGCAGAAGATGCAGGAGCAGTTTCTGTTATGGTTTTAGATAAACTTCCATCTGATGTTAGAAAGGCAGGAGGTGTGGCAAGAACTGCAAGTATCAGAATTATTCAGGAAATTATGGATTCAGTTACAATTCCAGTTATGGCAAAGTGTAGAATAGGCCATGTATACGAGGCCAGAGTTTTACAAGAAACAGATGTGGATATGATTGACGAATCTGAGGTCTTAACTCCGGCAGATGAGCATCACCACATTTGGAAATGGGATTTCACAACTCCCGTTGTAAATGGCGCAAGGTCTCTAGCTGAAGCATTACGGAGAATTGAAGAAGGAGCTGCGATGATTAGAACAAAGGGAGAACCTGGAACTGGAAATGTTGCAGAAGCGGTAACTCATATCAAAAAAGTTAATGACGAATTACGCTCAATAAAGGCCATTTATGATTCTGGGGATAATCAAGACTTGGTTAGAATGGCAAGAGAATTCAAAGTTTCTTACGATATTGTTGAGCAAACCGCAAGAATAGGTAGATTACCTGTAGTTAACTTTGCAGCTGGAGGAATTGCTACACCTGCAGACGCTGCATACCTCATGTCACTTGGATGTGACGGTATTTTTGTAGGATCTGGAATTTTTAACGCAAATGATGCAAAAGAGAGAGCAAGAGCTATTGTTCTGGCAACAACTTTTTGGAATGAACCAGATAAAGTAAAAGAAGCCCAAAAAATGATTGATGAAAGACAATCAATGTTGGGTTTGGATGTAAACACTTTGGAATTACGAATGCAAGAACGTGGGGGATCAGCTTGAGTCTTACAGTTGGGGTGCTAGCAATTCAAGGAGATGTCCAGGAAAATCTAATCTCCACAAAAAAAGCAATTAAAGAATTAGGAATTGAGGGACAAGCAGTCGATGTAAAAACCCCAGATGATGTAAAGAAACTAGATGGATTGATTATTCCTGGTGGAGAGAGCACTACTATTGGACAGTTATCTCTAGTAAATAGCTCTCTGAAAATAATTAAGGAGAAAATTGAGGCTGGAATGCCCATTTTGGGTATCTGTGCTGGCATGATCTTACTGGCAAAAACGGCAGATGATCGTGTTATAGGAAAAACAGGTCAGCCACTTTTAGATATGGTTGAAATAAAGATAGAACGAAATTCTTTTGGACGACAAAATGATTCCTTTGAGGCTGAAATCTCTATGGGTTCAATAAACATTCCAAAATTCAACGGAGTGTTTATTCGAGCTCCCTCAGTTTCCGAAGTAAACTCTGATGTTGAGGTTTTGTCAAAATTTAATGAAAAAATTGTGGCCATAAAAAAAGGAAATATTATTGGGACCGCATTTCATCCAGAACTAACTACAGATATTGCATTGCACAAATATTTTGTAAATCTAGTAAAAGAATCACAAAATTAATTTTTAATCGGCTAAGTTATGCATTGATTTTAAATCTTTTTTGAATGGTTCTAAATTTTCAGGAATTGAAAAGGAAAATGAATCTTTTAATGATAAATTTTTAGCCTTTTTCTCATTCCATACTTTGGAATTAAATTCTGTAATTTCGGTAGTTAATTTATTTTCTGTAGGTTCTACTTCTATCTCTACCTGGCGTTCTTTATGAATACTCTCCGTTGAGTATAGAGTTTTCCAAAGAAAATCAGTAATAAATGGAGTAATTGGTGCTAATAATTTTAAAATTGTTGATAATGTTTTATGAAGTGTAAAAATTGCACCATCTCTCTCTTCATCTGAAAATCCAATACCATATGCTCTTGCTTTTACCATCTCGATATAGTGAGCTGCAAAAATATTCCATGTGAATTCTCTAATTGCAATTGCAGGTACAAAGAAATTATATTCATCATATCCTCTTTTGCATTCCTTTATCAGATTGTTTAGTTCAGATAATATCCATCGGTCAGTTGCGTTTGGCTTTCCTGATTTTATAACTGGAAAACTTGACAAAAATCTTGAAACATTCCATAATTTGCTTAGAAACTTTTTTGTAGATTCTATTTTTTGCTCATTGCATCGAAAATCATACCCATGATTAATTTCACTGGCACTCCAAAATCTAAAAGTGTCTGCTCCCAACTTTTCAATTACAGGTAGAGGATCAATCGCATTTCCTTTACTCTTACTCATCTTCATGCCCTTCTCATCGAGTCCATATCCCATAATCCAAGCCTCAGACCAGGGTTTCTTACCTGTTAGCTGGTCACACCTAAGAAGGGTATAGTATAGCCAAGTTCGTACAATATCCTTTGCTTGAGGCCGAATTGTTGTTGGATATACCTTGTTGAAAAATTCTGGATCCTTGTTGAATTTAGAGACGAAAAGTGGAGATACACTGGAATCCATCCAAGTATCGAAAGTTCTATTCTCTCCCACAAAGTCAGTTGATTCACATTTGATACATTTAGCAATGGGGCATTTTTCTGACCATGGCTTGTAATATTTTCCAGGCTCAGGAACATGTGGTTCAGAGCAATCTTTACAATACCATATGGGAATCTCGGTTCCATAGTATCTTCGCCTTGAAATAGGCCAATCAATGTTGATAGACTCTAACCAATTCATCAGAATTTGTTTATGCATTGAAGGGTAGAAAGTAATTTCTTGTCCCAATTTTTTCATTTTCTCAATCACATCTTTTTGTTTTAGGTAATATTCCTCCATTGGAATTATCTCTATTGGAATTTTACTTCGCTCGGAAACTGGAGTTCTATGATTGATATCTTCTGTTTTTTCCAAGAATCCTTTTTTGTCTAAATCTTCAATGATTTTTGTTCTAGCTTGTTTTGGTTTCAATCCTGCATATTCTCTTGCAGCTTCGGTCATCTTTCCATCTAGTCCTATAGCAACAACTTCTTCTAATTCCAGTTCTCTAAACAAGGCTACATCGTTTTGATCGCCGTAACTACACACCATCACAGCTCCCGAACCAAAATCTTTTTGTGCAGAATGATGAGTTCTAAGGTCAACTTCCACATTTGTTAAAGGTACGATTATTTTCTTTCCAATGTACTGAGTATATCTTTCATCCTCTGGATTTACAATAATTGTTTTACAAGCACACAAAAGCTCAGGCCTTGTACTTGCAATAATTATTTCCCTATCTGTATCTTTTATCTTAAATTTCATGTAAACAAGTTTAGTTGGCAAGTCTTGATAGATGATCTCAGCATCTGCAATTGTAGTTCCTGATACCCAATCGTAATTGTTTGGCCTATTTGCAAGGTAGATTTGCCCCTTTTTCCAAAGTTCTATGAACGTGGCTTGTGTCAGGGTTCTATACTCTTCAGAGTCTGTTCTGTAATAGTTTTCAAAATCTCCACTTATTCCTAAATTCTTCATTATCAGTAGCATTTCAGCCTCCAAATCATCAAGTGCTACCCTGCATAGATTCAGAAATTCTCCACGTTCAGTCTCACGCATTCGGATGTTGTGTTTTTTTTCTGTGTATAGCTCTACGGGAAGTCCGTTTCTATCAATTCCAATTGGGAAGTAGACATTTTTTCCTGCCATCCTTGCAGTTCTTGCAATCATGTCAATTTGTGAATAGTGAGCTGCTGCTCCGATATGCCAAGGTCTTCCAGATGGATATGGAGGGGGAGTGTCTATAGTAAAGTTATCCTCAGTTGGAACAAATGCATAAATTTTTTGGTCCTGCCACTGTTTGAGTATATTTTTCTCTATCTCTGGATTCCAAGCTTTTTCATTAATTTTGGGTTCCATTTCTTAATTATTTTGAGAGGTTGGAGATAATGTGAGAGCCTTTATTGTAGCCTTCATAAATGTAAACTCCTACTGCCTCTACATTTGATGGTAATTTGGGCGCAAGTAATTTGATAATCTCTGATGATAAATTCTCTACAGTTGCTTCTCCATGTAAAAGATATGTCGTGTTTTTGGGAACATGTAAATCAAACATTCCTTTGGGACCGTCAAACTGAATTTGAAAGTGTGAATCATCTTCTTTTTTTAGGTATTTTTCATTGATGAAAAACTTGTGATCAAAAATGTTTACAACTTCTTTGATTATTTTTTTTGCTACTCCAAAATCAACTAGGAGATTATTTTTCATCTGGCCGACTAGTTCCACCATCACTGATGATGTATGTCCGTGGAGAATTGAACATTTTTCAACTAGTGGAAGGATGTGTGCGTAGTCAAATGAAAAGGAAGGATCCTCTAAAAAGATTGAACCAGTTTGGGGTGTTTTATCGTAAAATACAATATCTTCTAACTCTTTGATCTGTGCTGTATACTTGGGATGACCAACTGCCATCACCTTGCCTTCGATATTATTTTTAACCTCGTTGTATTTTTTGATGTCCTCTTTACTATCGATTACTTCGATGAGGCCTTTGTTTGTCTTAAAATCGATTTTTACTTTTTTACCGTTTTTTAGTGATATTTCGCTATTATACTCATACTCTTCTTCTAAGAAAGTGAGCATTTGGGCTATAGTCAACTCCGTTCGGGTTCTCAAAAGGTTGCCCTTTTTGTCGATATATTTGAAATCAGAGTCTAAAAGGGTGGGACTTGTAGCCATGTGAAGTCCTCTAATTCTGGTTCTATAAATTCTGTAACGAAATATCCTAAAAAATCCCCTAAAATCATAAACTTATTTTAAATTTAATTTTTGTTTATTCCAGAGATTTGAATCAAAAAGTCAAATTTTTATTCCAGAAATTATTTGCTCAACTTTAATTTTTCTCAAAACTATACTAATTGTAGATCTAACACTTCCCATCTGGTTAATCGGCTCGCTGCCTACCATGGTTTTTTGAATTTTTAAATTACCTTTAAGCAGATTTTTTGTAAGAATATTGGCAACTGTTATAGCATCTGGAATTGAATCTCCATTTCCTACCAGTGTAATTTCTTCATGTTTTCCTAGAACTCCTAAAGCTTCTATTGCTTGGAGCATAACTGGTTCTTTGTGAACTTCAAAAATATTATTCATAATTATCTTTCTTGGATTCGTTTTGTATTTTAAACGTTGATCAATTAAACATAGTAAACTTAAAATCATTTTAATAAAAATTAATTGACAGAATTCTATTTTGAAATAATTGTTAAAAAAAATTATTGTAGAAAATTTGTAATGTAATAAACGTAACAATTGATCTTTGGTTTTACCCATTAACAATATTTTAACAGCTAAAATTTAATCAAAAATTTTCAAGCTAGTGAATTAAGAATTTTAGCCAAATCAATATCATTTTGGGTAATTCCACCCGCATCATGAGTCATCAAGTCTATTGAAAGCTTGTTGTAAACGTTAAACCATTCTGGATGATGATTCATCTTTTCAATATGCATAGCCGATCTGGTCATGAATCCAAATGCTTCATTAAAATCCTCAAACTGGAAATCTTTGTGCAGCTTTTCATCTTTTACACTCCAACCAGGTAGAGTTTTTAGCTGCTCAGAAATTTGTTCTGATGTTAATCTCATCACAATTCTCTAATTATATCACTACATTAAAAGTTAAAGAATAATATCCTTTGTTTCATTCTAAAACGATTAGGGATCCCAAGATATGAATACAGAACTTTTAAAAAAAATTGAGGAAGCAATACGGAAAACCGTGCCTAAAACAAGGGTTGGAGTCGCGTTTTCAGGGGGGGTCGATAGCACATTGATCTCAAAAATCCTAAGTGATTTGGATTATGATGTTACTTTACTGACAATAGGATTTGCAGACTCTCATGACATATTGTTTGCAAAACAGGTTAACGAGCAATTACAGTTTCCCCACCACATCCTAGAGATTAAAGAGGATTCCTTTGGGAAAATTTCATCTGACATTAATCAAAAGATAAAGACTGACAATCTTTCTTGGAATGAAAACTGTATTGCGTTTTACTATGTATCAAAACTTGCTAAAAGCTTGGATCTTCATACGATAATTACTGCAAACGGAATTGATGAGTTATTTTGTGGTTACAATTCTTATCGTGAAGCAATTTCACAAGGTGAATCAGTAGTAAATGCCTTGATGGACTCAAAACTTGAAAATGAAATTAAAATGATGAAGGCAGTAAATCAAATCTCTTCAGAATTTGGAGTAGAAATTTTACAACCGTTGCTTTCCTCAGAGTTTATTAGATATGCAAAGACGATTCCTATTTCAGAGAAGATTTATGATTCAGACGACTTGATGAGAAAACACGTTATTCGAAAATTAGCTTTTAATATTTCAGTACCTGAAATTTCTTACACAAAAAGAAAAAAAGCATTACAATATGGAACACAAATTCATAAAAAATTACTAAAGACTAGATAAATTTTTTACACGTTTTTGTAACTGATTTGCTCACGTTATTGATAATAATACTTGATGCTCCAAGATGTTTTTCAGGTAAAAATATTGTGTCAATCTCTTTGTCTGTGAGTTTTGATGAAAATGCTTTGTCTTTTTTTATTGCATCCTTGTACTGCATTCCCTTGTCATTAGCTTCAAAGGCGACTCGTTGTACATCTCTATATGCATCAAATCTGGGAACTCCTTTTTTGATTAAAGCCTCTAGAACAAACTCTGCAAAAATTTGCCCTTTTGTAATGGCTAAATTCTTGACTATTTTTCTCTCATTTACGACTAGATTTGAGACAATTCTAGTCATGGTTTCAAGCATTTCATCGATGATTATCGCTGCTGTTGGTAAGACAAACCTCTCATTTGCCGAATTTGATAAATCCCGTTCATGCCACAATGGTATATTTTCAAATGATACTCCAACCTGACTTCGCAATAATTTTGACAATGAAGACACTCGTTCACTTTTTATCGGGTTACGTTTTACCGGGACTGCACTGCTTCCCATCTGACCTTTCCTAAAGTGCTCTGCAACTTCACTAATCTCAGTTCTTTGCAGATTTCTAATTTCAATTGCAATTTTCTCAAGTGTAACTCCAATTAAGGCCAACTCAAAAACATATTCTGCATATCTTTCCCTTGGAATAACCTGTGTTGTCACCTCTGCTGGATACAGTCCTAGTCGCTTTGCAACTCGTCGTTGCACCTCGACAGACTTTGAACCCATTAAAGATCCAGTACCAACAACGCCAAGAGTTTTGCAGATCAAAATTCTTTTCTTTAGTTCTTCAATTCTTTTTACATGCATTGACATTTCAGCTGCCCAGTTTGCAAACTTTAATCCAAATGATATGATACTTGCATGTTGACCATGAGTTCTACCAACAGCTGGAACCTTACCATGTTTAATTGCTCTTTTGGCCAAGATTATGGCAAGTTTTGCAACTTTGGGTTCAATTATTTTTAAAGCATCTCTCATCTGCATAGAATTACTAGTGTCAACCAGATCATTACTAGTCAAACCATAGTGAATCCACGGTCTTACGTTTTTTGGACACTTTTCACTTAGTGATTCTACTAGAGCCGCAGTATCATGGTCACTTTTGGCTTCTAGCTGTTTGATTCGTTTTACAGTAATTTTACCAGAGTTTGCAACCTCAAGTACCTTTTTTCCAACTGTTTTGGGTATTAGGCCAATTTCACTTTGCGAGATAGCTGCAGCACCCTCTATCTGCAACTGGTAATCCACTTTTTTTTGTTCTGAAAAGATTTCCAGCATTTCTGGGGTCCCATAACGACCATTATCTATAGGTAGAATTGCCAACAATTCTTCTCGTTTTGTATCGAAAATAAATCTACTCCCTTTTTTGCATCTATTTGAAAATTTCTAGAAATAACAATACGCAGTTTTTGGGTAATTTTGAACTATTCACTTCTCATATACTTTAGGCTTATCAATTCCTGTTTTGCTTGATTTAATTCGTCTCTTTGATTAGTTATGGTGTCAGTCAATTCTGAAACCTTTTGTTTGAGGTCCTCTGGTGGTGGGTCTTGTTTTGCGATTTCAGTTAATGCTTTTTTATTTTTGGCAATACTTTCCTGCAATGAAGCAACCTTGTTTTCTAACTCTTGTATCATCATTGAAATATCTCCACTTGTAATCATTGTTCCATTAATGCTATTTGGATCAGCAGCTTTTATAGTAGTAGAACTGGTCTGACAAGAAAATGCATCTAATGGTTCACTCAACTTTACTGATTTTATCTCAGAGTCAGATCTTATCATGAGTTCAGGGAAAAGAATAGAATTTTTTCCAGCACATGCTTCAAAGACAAAATTAAATCCTGAAGTTATTGGATCTGACTTGAGACGACCTGAATCAAGAAATTGTGGTACTACTTTGATTTTATTTACGTGAGAATAATCCTTTGGTAATGACTTTGTTGGAGGGATCTCTTTATTGGACAACTCTGGTTGTATTACAGGCGGAGGTTTGGTTCCTACCATTAATGCATATTGGTTTTTCTGATAATCTGCTCTTGCGACATCAAGTTCTGCTCTAAGTTTTTGAATTTTATCTGTCTTTTCTGAAACCTTTTTGTTAAGATCTGAAGGTGGAGGATTTTGTGCTATTAGTTCTGATAGCAGCTTCTTTTCTATGGCAAGTTGTTCTTTCAGATTGGTAACCTTTGTTTCTAGTTCTCCTACAATTATGGAGATATCTGTTTTTTTAACCAAACTGGCTTTTATGGAATTTGTATCTGCTGCTTTCATTATTGTTGTGCTAATCTGACAAGAGTTTGGTGGAATTGGATTAGATAGAATTACATTTTTTGTCTCGCTGTCAGAAGTTATCAATACCTCTGGAGCTCGAATTGATTTGTTTTTTGCACAGGCTTCAAATACATAATTGTGTGTTAAAACAATGTTGGGTTGTGTTTGTTGTATTCCCTCATCTTTGAATAATGGAACAATTCTAACTGTTTTAACATCTCCGATGTTTGATAGTTGTGGTTTGGCCTCAAGTAATTTGGCTAGAGTTTTAGCCCATCCGATTTGAAGCATCTTATCATATGAACCACTCTTGACACAGGCAGCAGTATCTGTGGCTGCGCGTATTATTAGTTTTAGTCCCGCTTTACAAACTACATCTGCAGAACTAATCCCACTTTCCATTTGATCTCTTGGTGATGGGATAGGATTTGTAGCACCATAAGATACAACAGGTGTAGATGTCACCAACGCCAAAGTAAAAATAATTGCAATAACTCCCTTCATTGAATTTTTCATAAAACCACCACAAAGATAAATTTCACAAATTGATTAGGTGTAACCATGGTTTCTGGTAATTTTTATTTTTACTTTTATAAAGGATTTACTTCACAATCATACCTTTGGTCCAAAATTTTATTTTTAATTTTACAAAAATTACGTTAATTAATTTTAAAAATGCAATGGTGCTAAATGACTCCTATGGCACAGACGAATACTATCTTTAGGGATTGTCTATGGTCTGGTAAACGATAAACAATTGAATGACTCTAATTCTGTTTTGCACCATTGCATGATGTAGATAACATTTTACTACTTTTAACTAACACTGAGAAATCATTCATACAAATTATCAGTAGAATTACCCTATTTCCTTCTTAATTTTTCTAAAAAATTGATAAACCTTGACCAGTCTTAAAAACGAATTAAACTCTTTAGAATCTTATCAATAACAAGAATCTCTTCTTGTCTTTCCTTTATTGTATTTTCATTCCATTTTCTCATAAATTCAGAATTTTCATCTAGTTTTTTCAGTTCCAAAACTTGTTTTTCTAAATAACCTTTGTAATCCTGTAACATATCAAGGGCATTATTGTGTTTGTCTTGATAGGTCTTGTCCATCTTAAATTTTTCCCCTTCATGATCTTTAAATTTTCCTGAAATTTCTGCTTAGGATTTAAATTGTCTCACAGGAACATCTTTCCATTATCACATGTCCTCTTTAACTCCAAAAAAAATTGCTGAAAACCAATACGAGATTGAAGCTGACTCGAATCTTGGCATGAGAGTTCCAGTTAGAATCTATGCAAATGAAGGACTTCTCCAAAAAATGCTAACTGATAGAACAATCAGCCAGGCAAAAAACGTCGCATCAATACCAGGAATAGTAGGACATAGTGTAGTTTTACCTGATGGCCATGAAGGATATGGGTTTCCGGTTGGCGGAGTGGCTGCAATGGATGCAGATGAGGGTATGATTAGCCCAGGCGGTGTGGGATATGACATTAATTGTGGAGTTAGACTGCTTCGTTCAAACCTGAATGAGGATACCGTACGCTCTAAACTCAGAGAATTGGTGACTGACTTGTTTGGCTCCATTCCATCTGGAGTGGGTTCCAAAGGCTCGATTAAACTGAATCCTTCTCAACTCGATGAAGTTCTAGTTAGGGGTGTCAATTGGGCAATTGATAATGGATATGGTTCTTCAGATGATTCAGACGTATGTGAAGAAAACGGACAAATAGATAATGCTGATCCAAATAAAATTTCAGACAAGGCAAGAAAGAGAGGAGCTCCACAGCTTGGAAGTCTAGGTTCGGGAAATCATTTCCTAGAAGTGCAAAAGGTTGCACAAATACACGATGAAGAGGCAGCTAAAAAAATGGGAATCGAAGAGGGAACAATTACCGTCTTGATTCATTGCGGTTCAAGAGGATTTGGACACCAAGTGTGTAGTGACTATCTTAGAATATCAGAACAAGCAATGGAGAAATATGATATCCATTTAGCAGATAGGGAACTTGCATGTGTTCCAAATAACTCTGAGGAAGGAGAATCTTATAGAAAGGCAATGTTTGCAGCACTAAACTTTGCATGGAGTAACCGTCAAATGCTTACTCACTGGACCAGAAAGTCTTTTGAGCGAGTCTTTAATCAATCCGAATCTGATTTGGATATGAAACTAGTCTATGATGTGGCCCACAATATTGCCAAAGTTGAAAAACACACCGTTGATGGAACAGAAAGAAAACTTGTAGTACATAGAAAGGGTGCAACTCGTGCGTTTCCTGCAAACAGGGAAGAAGTTCCCTTGAAATATAGACATTTGGGACAACCAGTTCTAGTTCCAGGGTCTATGGGTACCTCAAGCTGGATTCTACTTGGACAACCAAATTCAATGAATCTAAGTTTTGGCTCAACGGCACATGGAGCAGGTAGAACAATGTCAAGAAGCAAAGCTAGAAGAGATTTTACTGAAAATGACGTTAAAAAATCATTAAATGATAAAGGGATATTCATAAAGGCATTGACCAGAGATGGGGTTGTTGAGGAGACTCCTCAGGCTTACAAGGATGTAGATGCTGTAGTGAATGTCTCCCATGAGTTGGGAATAGCCACAAAGGTGGCAAAGTTGGTTCCTATAGGCGTGATTAAGGGATGAGTGAAGAAGATTCAGAACTTGAAAGATTAAAGGCAAAGAGACTAGCAGAGATGCAGAGAAATATCTCGTCTCAAAAACAAATCGAACCTGTATCACAACCAGAAAAAAAAGAATCAAAAAGTCCTAGAGAAATAGTAGTGAGTTATCTCGGATTTCGAGGAACCGAAGTATTAGAAAAGGCAGAATCACAATTTCCAAATGAAACCAAAACCATAGTACATCAACTTGCACAATTAATTCAATCCGGGGAGCTAAATGAAAAAATGGATGGGGGACAATTATTACAACTTTTTAGATCAATTGGACTACATGTAAGAATGGATACAAAAATTAACGTGGAACAAGATGGCAAATTTGTATCCCTATCTGATAAATTAAAAAGTTCAAAAAATAATGAAGAACCATGAGTAGTTCACTTGAAGTTAGTACTAAAAATTATAGTGATGATAAACTTGCTATCAAGATGGCATTGTCTCACTTGGAGACTCTGGTTGGAAGTGCAAATGGCTATGTTTTTAGTGAACCCTACTCAAAATTTGGTTGGACATTTTTCAAGATTTCACTAAAACCAGATTTACAGGAGGGAATTGAAAAAAAATTTGCAGACATGATTGAAAAATATAGATGGAGTAATCAAACAGAAAAGTTTACAAAATTTATGATAGATTATTTCAAGTCTAGAGGTTGTGATGTTGTTTTAAAGTCAGTTCCCTAGACTCTTCTTCCACGCTTTCCACCTTTCTTTCTGGTGGTATCATGAGGTATTGGTGTAACATCATCAATTCTTCCAATCTTAAATCCTCCTCTGGCCAGTGCTCTGATTGCAGCTTGTGCACCGGGTCCTGGAACTCTTGAACCCACTCCACCAACTGCACGAACTCTGATATGAAAACCATCAAAACCCTTGTTCTTTGCAGATTCAATTACCGTATTTGCCGCTTTCATTGCAGCAAAAGGTGATGATTCATATCTATCTGCATTAACGTGTACCCCCCCGGAGCTAAGGGCAACTGTTTCTGCCCCAGTCAAATCAGTCATGTGAATAATAGTATTATTATAACTGCTGTAAATGTGAGCAATTCCCCATTTGAGTGGACCCTCTTTTTTTGTCTCAGTTTCAGATTTTGCCTTTGTTTTAGCCTTTGGTTCCTCTACCTCAGCTTCAGCTGGGGATTTTACTTCGATCTCCGCTTCAGTTTCTGACAATGTCTGCTTTGGTTCTAAAGGGTTTAAAAAACATTGATTTTCTGGAAAATTTGTAATTTTACCGAATCGACTGAGTGATAACAATTCATATACGTTCATAGAGTTTTTTGCGTGTGAAATCAGTCCTAGGTATCGCTATTGTTATTGGCATTGGTTCTGCAATTTTAGGTTCCTTACTTTTTCAGTTTATGGTGCCAACCAATAATGAATCACAACAAAAACTCTTAGAAGAAAAATGTGAAAAAATTGCAATTGAAGGATTTCAAATACAAATAAAGTATTCTGAAATAAATTTTGATACAATGCCAAAAGAAGACTCAGATAGACTTCGATATCTAGATGACTTGTGGGTTAAAGACTGTGTTTCTAATTTACCAGTCGAGAAAATCTTTGAAATAGCAAATAAAGCTGAAGATGATTACTATTCAGGCGAATAGATATGTTATTTTCTAAAATGATGCCAACCAAGATCTTGTAGAACCACAAATTTTTTATTTTTTTCAATAAAAACTTTTTTTCCTGCAGCTACATATCCTATCTCTATTAATGGAGTTTTGGTTAGAGCAGCATTTTTTAATATTTTAGATTTATTTTTTTTAGAACAAGTAAACACAATTTCATATTCTTCTCCTCCATGAAATACTAACCTCTCTAAATTTTCCTTGTACTTTGCAAATTTTTCAATTTCTTTGTTTGATGGAATGCTCTCTATGACAAATTTACATTTGCTTTGTTTTGCCATCTCGTTTAGTGTGGTTGAAAGCCCATCACTGGAATCCATGGATGATGTCAAGTAATTTTTATTTTTTAGACCAAATTCGATTCTTGGCTGTGGCCTTACAAATGATTTTATGGCCTTTTTGGCAAAGATGTTATTTTTTTTCATTTTTTTGAGCATAATTTCAAGTCCAGAAGCGGTATACCCGAAGGGACCAGTTACAAAAATCAAATCTCCAGGTTTAGCTCCCTTTCGGTGTACAATATTATCGGCCGTTCCAAAAACACACACATGAAATACAATCTCTTTTCCTTGGTTGGTATCCCCCCCTAAAATCTGAACATTGAATTCCTTGGAGGCCTCTTGAAAACCATTTGCCATTTCGTAAATTTGTTTTTTTGAAATTTTAGCTGGAAGGTTTATTGAAATTATTGCATATTTGGGTTGCACTCCTTTTGCAGCAAAATCACTAATGCAGGCAATCACACTTTTTCTTGCAGCATCCTTTAAACTCATGCAAGATGGAATGTCTGTACTTTGAACAAGTGTGTCAACTTTGACAATAATTTTTGTCTTCCCAATATCAAAAGACTCTACATCTTCTGAAACAAAATTTTTGTTTCCAAATATTTTTTGAAATTTGTTTATAATTTCAAACTCATCTAACTTGTTCATAACATTGATTCACTAGTTCTGTTGATTCTTTAACAATTTTTTTACATTTATCCAAGTCATTTGACTCGGCAGAAATTCTAATAGTATCCTCAGTGTTTGATTTTCTAATCAAGACCCAACTGTCCTCATCAATTACCCCTTTAATTCCATCTAGAGTAATTATCTCCGAGTAATTTGTTTTTAATTTATCAGTGACTCTATTAATTACCTTATCATGAAAAGATGAATCGACATTTGTTTTTTCTCGTAGCTGCACATAGTTTTCCATAAAACTCAACACTTCGTTAAACTTGAAATCATCCAACATTGAGGAAATTAAACCACTAGTGAGAATTCCATCTCTACAATAATTAAATTCCGGTAAAATAAATCCAGCACTACTCCCTTCTCCTCCTGCCTGAGCATTTGTTCTTATCATCAAATCAATAACATTTGCCTCGCCTACTTTAGAACGTTGAACCGCTCCACCGTTATCTTCGATGAACTTTTCAATTGAAACACTAGTGTCTATACTTAGAACAAAGTTTTTGTAACCAAGGTCCAGGCTTTTTGCAACACCCAACCCCAAAGTTACATCGGGAGTTTGTTTTTTGCCATTTCTTACAACTACCAGTCTATCTCCATCCAAATCAAAAGCAAAACCAATATCTTGGGATAGAGAAGATTCTACCAAATCAGTCAAATTATCAGTAGTTGGATCGGGACCTCGAGTACTTCCCAAAAGATCTGCATTAATGACATCAACTTTACATCCTAATTCTCTCAATAGATTAGGTGCAAATTCCTTTGCCGCCCCACCACCAATATCTACTGCAATTTTTGGGGGAGTCTTTACATCTCCTATCAGTTTTTTTGCATCTTCAATATAGGACGATTCGATTTTCTCCTCAGATCCAATAGAGGACTTTGGAAATTCTTGGGATTCTAAAATGTATGGTAATTCACTTTCATTTACACCCCTTCCATCAATGATAAATTTCAGACCATTCCATTGAATGGGGTTGTGTGAAGAGGTAACAATAACTCCTGACCCAAATTTTCTGGACTCGTGAAAAACCACAGGAGTTGGTGCCGTTCCTAAATCAAAGACACTTACACCATTTTGTCTCATGGCAGCACTGGCAGTTTCTTTTATCATATGGCCTGATGGTCGTGTATCTTTACCAATAACACATTTTTGCGATTTTATTAGAGAACAAAAATTATTGCAAAATTCTATCACCTCTCTTAGTGTAAAATCTTCACCAAAAATCCCTCTAATGCCAGAAATTGTTTTTTTCATCTGTTCAAAACCAGAAAGGCTTTTTATAAACTCTAATAGAATAAGCCAAAAGCGCCTCGGTAGCTCAGCCTGGTAGAGCGAACGCCTCGTAAGCGTTAGGTCGTGGGCTCGTACCCCATCCGGGGCTTTTTATTTAATTAAATTGATAATTGTTAATTTAGGATTCAGAGTCACTTAGGGTTTCAATGTCCGTTTCAAGTTCTTTGCCTAAACCTTTCCACCATTGTTTTTGATCTCCTATCATGTGCTTCCCTCAATATCCCCTCGAATCATCCTTTATAGATCTGTCGGTTGATTCACTCTTGATCAAAAATAACAAAAAAGATTAACTTGACCCAAACTGCAGTTATGGTTTATTTTCTCGCTGCCTAATTCGTTTGCGATAAAATATTATTGCAAGTGCTCCTCCGGCACAACCAAAAAAAACCGGCCAACGCAATTCGTTTCCAATCATCCCCAAAAAGGAATAAACAGTCCCACCGATTAACGCAAAGCCAATAATTTCTAGAAATTTAATCACTATTTTTCTAATCAATTCCAAATTCAAAAAGATATATGGTTTTGCAAATCAAGGAATCCGTGGATAAATATCTTCTGGTAATCCTAGTCTTTTTGATAGTCAGTATCCCAATTTCATTTATCTCTCCAGCCACTGGAGAAGTTCGGGAACAACCTCTTATCCTATTATTTTATGGTGCCATAGCCGGAATTTGCTTAATTATCATTTATAGCTCCTACAAGGACAGAAAAGAAAGACAAAAAGAAAATGCTAAAAGAAGGTCTAGAAAATAGTCTACAGCTCTAATCCAAAGGATTCAGCAACATTGGCAAATTTCATATAAGATTCCAAATACTGTCTACCCTTTGGGGTAATTACAAATGTATTTTTTCCATCATATTCGATCTTGTTAATTAACTGTGCACCAGTCAAATTTGACAGGAATTTGGATAATCTAGAATGGGAGAGATTAGCCTTTGTAAGCAAGGATGTAGTTTTAATTCCCTCTTGGCCTGACTGTTCAGTAGCTGCCAAAAGATCACCTACAATCTGCATGCTTGTCCTATATGATGCCATATAGAAAATAACCTGTTACCATGATATAAGGGTATTAGTGTCTAACCAGATCACAGATAAATATTCTAGCCTCGGGGTTTCTGATGTTGTCTTCACAATCTCCTATACCTTGGTTTAATGATTTTATCGGCGTTGCGTATCGTTATTATGATCTTAGGATGAATGTAGTGCCTCTTTTTAGCGAACGAAAAGAAGCAACCAAACTTTGGCTTGACACAATCCACCGGTGGTTAGATCATTCAATAAAAATAAGATTTGTAGAAAATGATGATAAATACTGGTTCATTATGGGAGCAGACTCTCAGAATCCTCAAACCAATTTATCATTTTTTAAATTATTAGCAAAATCTGAAAACTATGAACGATTTAAAAAAGGTCATGGAGGTGAGGCTTATTTAAGATTAGGAGTTTATTCTGAAAAGTTTCTTAATGATGTAAAAAGGGATGCAATATGTGACTGCGGTCATACTGCAGAAGATCACGATAAAAATGATAACGATGCTTGCCTGTATGAAATTTGTAATTGTAAAAATTTTAAGAGTTTTCAGGTAAACCTGTTAAAAAAGAAAAAAACCGTAACAGACATTATGTTTATGGAAGAAAAAAATGTCAAAGATGATCCACTTGCATGGAATTGTCTGAATGTTAACAAGTATTCAAAAACAAAATAAATTTAATCTTTATTTACTCTGACATGTTCCCCGGGATAAAATTCACTTAATTTTTTAGAGTAACAATCTGTGCACAAGGCCCCCTCAATTGCCCATTCTTTCATTGCATAAAATTCGACAGATGTTTCTTTGTTACAAATTGTACATTTGTGTTTAGATCTCAAAGTACACTTGTATTATCTATTCAATATAAAAAACATTCTAGATTTTATGCTACTAAAAAATTATGTTAAATAATACTAGCGCACAAGAAAATCAGGTAGGCGGTCTGACCAATGTAAACCTCCTGCAAGTTTTTTACTTGGTTGGACTTCTACCTTTTAGAATTAAAACAAGTTATCTACTAGTTTTTTTAAGGACGATATTTCCTCTTCTTCTCGTATAATTTTTTTATCCAAGACCCTTAGCATAGAATCATTCCAAACGTGCTGCGAGAAGAAATTGTGCTTTGTATTTGCCAGCTCTATTTCATCCTCCACTATAGTATCTTCAAGGAATTTTGTAACTACAATATCAGTAGTTTTTAGAATTCGAGAATTTAATTTGAAACTTCGAAAAATCGGTTCAAGTTTTACCACATCACTTTTAAAATCACCCTTGGTATCAAGGATTTTTTTATTTAGTATTCTAAAGTATACTGCCACATAAAACAAGGTTGCGTATCTTTTTGTTTTATGTCCTCCCTTCTTTCCATATTTTAGAATTTTTTTGGCATACTCTTTTACAAGGTAAGGATAAAGTAAAACTCTGTAGTCATCTTTGAGATTATCATTAAAGACATCATCATATTTTCTTCCACGTGGAAGAAATTGTGCAGGAGAACTATATGCTTCAGTAGGACGTTGTTCTATTCCTGCAACTAGGACCTGAATTGCATCTTTTGCAACTATAACTTTTTTGTGATTGTCTGGAAGATATTTGTTGTATGTAGAGTCTCCTTGGTATTCGCTTTGTTTAGACTTTGTTTTAGTATCAAAGGACCCTGCTTGAATTTCATAAAAATATCCACAATTTTTTAATTGAGACTTTACGGATTTATGAAAATCCATCAACGAAACAAGATCTTTTCCTCTCACAGAGTTTTGAGAATTTCTATATTTGGTAATATTATTTTGCTCTTGTTCGTCGTCTGCTTTGATAATTGTGACAGTCATTGAGCCATTCATGTTTTTGGTTCGTTTTGCATGATCAACAATAGAGTTTGATGTCTGCGCGCCATTTACAATTTGAGGTGCATAAAGTTTAATGAGATTGTCCCCTAGATCTTCAAAATCACTGACGACAATTGTGATTCCATTGTTATAGTAAAAGAATTTTCCTGGATTATTTTGCAGAGTCTCACGAAGTCCCTTGTTTACAGTAGTCTTAAACTGCATCCATTGCCTAATATTTGACTCAAAAACATACTCTCTATTCTTCCCAACAAACTCTGTTAGCTCTCGTAGTTTTAAGATTCCCAATATTGTATTATTGTGACGTAACATTCTTTCTAATTTTATTGAGGATTTCTTGCCGGCAGCAGGCTTTTTTATCCTGTCCCATAATTTTTGAATAATTTTGTCAATATCTAAAATCTCAACAAATTCATCAGTATAGTCTACCTTTTGGTCAGTTACATAGCAGCATTTTATCTTTAGATTTTTTTCTTTAATTTTTGTAACAAGTTGAGCCAACTCTGGTCTCATTTTGGCAATGTCTTTTCCTAGCAGACGCTTTGAATCTTCTTTGAATTTTGCAATGGCCTCAAGGGAATGTGATGTCCCATACTTTGATTGGAAAAGACGGATAGTGTTATCTGAAAAATCTACCGGTAAATATGCATCAATCCCTAAATCATTTGCTCCATCTACAATGGCATCTGCAGCGTCATCTTCTGTAGCTTCATACACTCTGGTTAGAACCCATTGGAGAAAATTTTTCCCCTTCTCAACTTCATTTTTTGCACTCTCTGCATGGTCGTGTATGTTATCTTCTATGTTTTCGGCAAATCCTTCTAAAGGTTGGGTAGGCTTTCTCTCAATCAGTAATGTTTGTGATCCAGGTATGTATTCTAGTAATCCGTTTTCGTTTTGAGCCAAACTATTTTTCTAATATGTTATATATTTAGAGAATCTGGTAATTACATAATAACTAGATTTTGAGTGATTTGCATTGAAAAAGACGATAATACCCATTGGAATTGCATCTGGAATAATTTTAGCTTTAATTGTCATTGTTTTTCAATACGGGGATTATGAAACCAAACAAGAATCAGAGATTGAACTCAAGGCAGATGTAATAATGCCTACAAAGGTATCTCGCCCTGGCTGTGAAGAGGATAATTCTTGCTATGTTCCACATATCATAAATGTAAAACAAGGTGATCCCGTAACTTGGTCAAATGAGGATGTTGCTTTTCATAGTGTGACCTCGGGGTTTTATGGAGAGCCAAGCTCTCTATTTGATAGCGGATACTTGGATCCACAACAAAAATTTACTTTTGTTTTTGAAGAGAAAGGCACTATTGATTATTTTTGCACCTTACATCCTTGGATGGCAGGCAAAGTTGTAGTGGAATGAATTCTAAAAAGGTACCCGAGGGAGTCGAACCCCCTTGTATAAGCTTTGCAGGCTCACGCATAACCGTTCTGCCAGAGTACCGTTTTAAAAAACACAAAATGAATAATTAAACTCTTTAGATTAGAATTTGGTATATGATTTTGAAGCGAGTTTTACATCCTCAGCTTTGACGGTTTTTCTTCCTGCATGAGATGACATGTCTACTGCGCTTTTTGCGATATCAGTAGCTACATTTTCAATAATTCGCCGTAGTTCATCTGCTGATTCGTCGCTAACCCTTTCTGCTCCAGCTTTTTTCAAAATTCTATACATTGCCGATAAGCCTAATTCAGACGATTTCATTACTCTGAGTTTTTGTATATCATGGTAAAAGATTATGAGTGAAAAAATATCACCAAGAAATCGATTTATACAGACTATTTTTAAAATCACTAAATAATGACTTGGTTATTTGATTCTCACATTCATCTTTCCGATCCTGAATATCAAAACGATCTAGATCACATTATCCAAGGAATGGAGGTCATGAAAATCAAGGCATGCTGTGTCTCCATGGATTATTCAAACTCCAAAAGAACCCTAGAAATTGCAAAAAAAAGTAATTTGATTTTACCTTTTATCGGAATTCATCCAGAATGTGCCAGCAATAATTTAGATGATATGCTCGAATTGATACATGAAAACTCTGATGTAATTTCAGGAATTGGAGAGATTGGACTAGATCCAACTTTTACTCAATCCAATGAAGATAAAAAAAATCAAATTGATATTTTCGAGTCCTTACTCTCGGTTGCAGAAAAATATCAGAAACCCATATCAATTCATTCCAGAAAAAGTATTGATGATATATTTGAAATAATGACTTCATATAAAACCAAAAATGCCCTACTTCATTGGTTTGATGGTAACAAAAAACAGCTTCAACGGGCAATGGATATGGATTTTTTTGTATCTTTTGGACCCGTGATGGTTTATGCAAATGATAAACAAAACCTATTAACTAAAACTGATCAAGATAAATTTCTTGTAGAAACAGACGGTCCTGTTAAATTCTCTAGGTGTTTTGAATTCAAATCTGCCCAAATAGGTTTTATTCCAAGCGTGGTTTTTTGTTCTTCTAAAATTCTAAACAAAACATATGACGAAATGGCCTCAATACTGGAGACAAATTCCAAAAATTTTCTAGGAATATAGGTATAAAAAACCCCATGTTTGTAGTGGAAGAATGGATAGGATCAAGCGACTTTCGTATGAAGTAATGGACCAACACAAATCAAAATTTACCGAAAATTTTGCCGATAATAAAAAATTGCTAGGTAACCTAACTATTATTCGCTCCAAGGGATTAAAGAATAGAATTGCCGGTTATATTACTAAATTTATAAAAAAGGAAAATCTCGAGCAAGAAATTAACCAGTCTAAAGAGGATTCTGTAAGCCATGAAAGTGAACCTTCTGTAGAGCCTGTCGAAATTGACACAAATTCACCTATAGAACAAGAAGAAAAAATTATTGAGATTGGTGATGAACCCATTGATGTTTCAGAAACAACAGAGCCAACAGCAGAAAAAACAGAATAATTTTTTTAAAAAATTAAATCCCTCACCCAAAATAATCACAATATGGTAACAGTAAACCTAGTTGGAGGAGCAAAAAAATTATTCTCCTCAGAGAAATTAGAATTAGAAATTGATACTATTACAATTGAAAATCTCCTAGATTTACTATTAAAAATTAAACCAAAAAATACACCTAATCTTGACACAAGCAATATTCTAATCGCAATAAATGGGGCAGATTCTTCGTCAATGGATGGCCAAAAAACTCTAGTAAAAAACAGTGATCTTGTAAGTATTATTCCTATTATTCATGGAGGAACAAATAAAAAAATTATACTCAAAGCTGGGAAAAAATTAATCCAAATTGTCGAGATAAATGGAAGTAAAAAAACTGATGTTTCCTTTTTAGAAAACCTTAGAAAAGATTTTCCAAAATTAAAATTGCAAGCAATTTCAAGCAAATTTATCCTAAATTCATATCATTTAAAAAAAATTCTTTTCATATCCATCGATTCTGAGAAAGAAAATATCTTACTTTCAAATAAACTTGAAACAGATATTCTGTTACGTTTTGCAGGTACAAAGCAAATTGGAGATGCAATATTGTCGGTGGGAATTAAACCCAATACTAATTTTATTTTGATTGCAATGGGTGACAAAATAGAGTTGGAAAAGCTTTACCGAAAATTAAATCCATTGATTATTGAAATTTTTTCTAAAGACAACTCATCATTTTTAAAAAAATACTTTAAAATAACAAAAAAACAATTAGATTCAATTTACTCCAAAACTCCCCTAGAAGATCTCTTAATTGAAAAAGGAGCAATCCTACTCTGATAAACTTCGTTTAGTTTTTTCAACACTTAAAATATCAAATTTATTTAAAATAGAAATCCCTGTTTTTGCCCCTAAAATCTCAATTTGAATAATCTTATCTGGATTTTCAAGAGATACTTTGTTTTTAACTATCTGTGCAACCCTTGTGATTAGTTCTTTACTCGAAATATCAGAATTTCTTTTTTCAATTGAAATTCTGTAAGAGTCTTCCTCTGAAATTAGACCTAATAATTCTGAAACTTCATGTTCAATGGCTTCAAATTTTGTTTCAGTTACCTTTTGTATGGGTATAATTCGCAGACAATACCTGATGCTCCAAGGTTCCTCTATTATTGTTTCACGAATCTCTTTTACGACCATGAAAGGGTCTAATTTTGTTTTAACTGTTAAAATTCCAGACATGCTTGAAATCAATATTTTGGGTTCAGGGTCGCCTAATTGTTCCAAGATTCTCTCAATTTCCTCTTGGGTTTCAGGCTCCAGATGTCTAGCGCAAGTAATTAATAAATTCAAATAGTTTCCATAATCTCCTCTTTTTTCAAGGCTCCTAATCTATGAAAAATTGGTTCTCCTTGACTCATTTCCAGAATTGTGGATTCTTTACCATTTTTAATATCTCCACCATCCAAAAATAAATCAAACCCTGTTATTTTTTGGTAGCAATCCTGAGAGTCTGTAAATGAATCTTCTCCAGAATTATTTGCACTTGTTCCAATTAAAAATTTAGTATTTTTCAACAAACTTAGCAAACATTTGTTATTTGGAACCCGTATTGCTATTTTTTCTTGCAAATTTAGACTATTTTTCAATCTTTGATCTTTTAATTTTAAAACCAGAGTTAAAGGACCTGGCCAAAATCTATCAGCTATTCTTCTAGAATCACTATCAAAATCAACAATTTCGGTTGCAGTATTTATTGAAAATGTCAAAACTGGAAAGGGCTTGGATTTAGGTCTTTTTTTGATTTGATAAATTCTATCAACTGATTTTTTATTGTACGGGTCACACCCTATACCGTAAACAGTATCTGTAGGGAAAACCACAATTCCACCATCTTTTACAACTTTGGTTGCTTTTTCAATCCCTTCTTTATCACAATTTATTTTCAATTGAATCATCTGACTTTGTTCTTTAATTATTCATTTTCATTTGAATAGGTTTTTAATCTCTAGAAAATCTTATTTTAAAATGACTAGTAACTCTTCAGAATACGAAGATAATGAATTTGAAGATGAATTTGATGATGACTCTGTAGAAACTGAGGAATCTGAAAATTAGATGGTTAGACCAAAATTAATGGCAAAGCCGCTAAATTTATGATATGCTTGTAAAAATTCTCTTCCTGTCTGACTAATTTTGTATTTATGTGAACCTCGTGAATCAACTTTTTCTAGCAATCCCTGGGATACCAGAACTGATAATATTCTAGATATTCTTGAATGAGAAACATTTGCTTTTCTAATAAGATAAGTCACAGTTGCACCATCTTCATCCTGGAGATCGTCCCGGGTAGTAGAAAGAATATCTCCAATTATCTTCATATGGGTCCTATACTCTACCATTTTTTCTCTAGTCATAATTTTAATAATTTCTATGATAGTGGCATGCTATTTTCCAATATACTAAAAAGATAAAAGAATTTGACAAATTTCAAATATTAAAAAAATTGAGCCTAGTTTTTCTTAATCAAAGCTTTCATCAAATTTTATTTTTGTAAGGGGTATCTTACTTACTGGAATGAAAAGTGCAATCAGGCCGGCTATTTTGATAATCATCGATACAAAATACAATATTGATTCTGGGAAGACAAAGGAGTACCATCCAAGAAATTCACCCAATGCCAATAAAGACAGTCCTAATGCAACTGAGATTGCTCCTTTGTTTCGATTTTCTAAATAAGACAAAGTTGTTTCAATTGCACCATATGCTAATAAAATAAAAGATACTGATCTGAAGATGTGCTCTATTTGTACTGAAGAGACTAAGAACAATGGAAAGATTCCAATTGATCTAAAGTATCTAGATTTTGGAAAAAGAGATTTAATACTGTGCGAAAATGCGATGAAAAAGTATCCTACTGTTTGAATTGCAATACCAAGTGTTTGAATCCATCTTTCTAAATGACCTGCCTTTAGTACAAAATCCTCTACCATGTATCCTGCCCATATTACAAAAAAACCGGCACTGATAGAACAAAATGCAATAGCCAATCTAAACAAGGTAGGACTTCCGGTGTTTCTATAACCGATTATTGAGACAATTCCAATTATCAATCCTACTAAAAATCCCACAAGATTAAGAATATTTTCTAGTAAAAATTCCAACTCTGTTTAGAAATTGCAAAAACTAATTATTTTAATCTGATGGATGTTTTTTCCATTTGTTAATCCCATTCATCCAAGGATCCTGCAGTTTGTCCTTCTGTGCTTCCTGCATAATCTCCTAAAATATCAGAGTAAGTTTTCTCATTGTGCGCTACATATTTCACATATTCTCCATAACTCATTTCTAAATCACAATGACTACAGGTAACCAACGAAAAATCCATTGCCAATTCTGCAATCTCCTTGCATTTTGGGCATTTTATCTTCACAGGTAAGTTTGTCTTTGTTATTTATTATTACTTTACATTGACAAATATGACTAATTTACTGGTTTGAATTTTTAAGGAAATAATAACTCTAAATTTGGAAATTCCATGATTTCTGGAATGAGTTAAACAGAAGGTGTTAATGGGTTTAAGACCTGATTTAAAAGACATTCTCGCAGGCGTAGTTTTTGCAAAAATTTAGATTTCTATTCTATCTAGAAAACAATTTCAAAATCCAATAATCGTACCAATTTTGTGATAATACATAATATCTAGTCACTCCGTTTTCATTAAATATTGTTATTGAAAATATTGGCTATGTCAGCAAAAATTAAAAAAATTCTAGTCCCTTATGATGCTACTGAGAGCAGCATTAAGGCCCTTAAAAAAATACTTTTATTATTTGAAAATCAAAACTTTAAGATTATTTTATTTACTTGTATTCGAGATAAAGCGACATTTGGTTTCTTTAAAACTAAATCAGATAAACAACAAATAAAACAAGAAAGGGAAAAAGTACAAAAAATTCATGAAAATACTAAAAAAGAAGTAGAAAAATTAGGATTAGAAATTTCTTCCAAAATTGTGAAAAGTGATTTAGAATCTAAATCCATTATAGAATACGCAAAGAAAGAAAATATTGATGTAATTGTAATGAGTAAAAGTAAACTGTTAACTCATGCTGAGCGTGTATATTACAACAGCACAGTAGATGCAGTTTTCAAAAAAACTCCTTGCTTGTTTCTTTATGTTCCATAATAAGCATAAAAAAATCACCCAAAACAAAACTAGTAAAATATCTAAAATCATAAGGTAAAATCATCTTTCAAAAATAAATTCAAGTTCTAGGGTTTTGTTTCATAAATTATATTAAAAGGATTTTTTGTCGCAATTCTAAACTTAGTAAATCCTACTCCTTTTACAATGTCTTCGATTTTTTTTGGTCCTGCTTGAGCTCCCAGTCCGGGCCCATTTGAGGCAAGTGAGCATGGAACACAAACAGTAGTTGATGCGCCAAAAAATAACCTCCCCAATGGGTTGTGGTTTTCTTCGGTCTTGTCGCTTGCAAATGGTTCGACTATCATCCAAGACCCATCAGGTTCTAGTGAATGCAATACATGTTCTGAGACACCACTTGGATTACCCATATCATGAAGTGCATCAAATATTGTGACAAAATCATAATTTTTTCCCGGAAAATTTGTAGAATCAGCAACCTCGAATCTAATGTTGTTATCTAATCCTGCCTCTTGGGCTCTTTTTTGGGCTGTTTTGATGGATGGTTCATGAAAGTCAAAACCAATAAACTCTGATTCAGGAAATTCCTTGGCCATTAATATGGTGGATGAACCATGACCGCACCCGATATCTGCAACTTTAATTCCAGATTTTAGTTTGGCCTCTATCCCATCCAAAGATGGAATCCATAAAGAAAGCAAATTTGCCACATATCCTGTCTTGAAGAATCTCTCTGTTCCCTCGTACAAGTCACAGTGATGATCACCCCAATTAATGCCATTTCCGTTTTTGAATGCCTGCACTACTTTTGGCTCATCTTTGACCATCGATGTAAAGGATTGGAATGCACCTAGAAGATATGTAGGACTTTTTTCATCTGCAAGACATGCCGCATGTTCATCTGGAAGAAAGTATGTTTTTGTTTGTGGATCGTATGTAATATACCCCCCAGCTGCTTGGTTGTCAAGCCACTCAGATACATATCGTTCAATCACTCCAGTCTTTTTGGAAATTTCAGATGCAGTAATTGGACCTGCTCCTGCCATTACTTTATAAAAACCAAATTTCTCGCCTACAACTACCAGTGAGGAACTTACCGTGGCACCAAGGTCTGACACTGCCTTGTGCATAAAGTTCATAAGTTTTTGTTCATCTATTGGCACAAAACTTGAATTCACTGCAAACTATAAAAATTTAATTTTTTTAACAGGAAAAATTTCCAAACTGTTAGAAAAATTGAAAGACAAAAACAAGCTGGCGTTTCAGACCGAAATATCATTTCCTGAATACTGTGGCGTCTGTTTTGGAATATCAAAAATTCTCAAAGAATCCAAATATGATAGTTGTTTTGAGATTAATTCAGCTGCACCAAAGGAAATCAATATTCGGTCATTATGGTTAATCTCATATTGGGAAATATCCGAATAATATTGTTCACCATTAACATAAACTACCAAGGACTGATCCTGCCCTGAACAAAATCTACCAGCTATGATCTCTGCTGTTGCACCATCATTCAAGATTAAACACTCTGGTGTGATCTTCATTCCGATAGAGGAGAATAACATTTCCAAGGGAACATTAGTCGCGTGTTTGTGAATTTGGTATGGATTGTGATTCTCAAAGTGAATGTATCTACTGGTAACCTGAAATTGAGTCAAACCAAAGTTAATCTGCTCATCGTTTACAAAAATGGCGATTGCAGCGTGTGCGTGGTCACTTCCATATTGCCCTACGCCATACTGGTTTACTAGTTTTCTTTCAGGGTCATTGATTCTATTTTGAATTATCTTCGAATCGATCTCACTTTGATTTATAAAATAATATGAAAAAAATCCAGCCGCTACTATAACAAAAACTAGAGTAAATACCAAAATTGCACGGTTTTTTGGTTTTGGCTTTATGGGCTCTACATCAAAATACTCTGGATTGCTCTCCTCCAGGCGACCAGGTAGGCTAAAATCCGAACCAAAGTCTTTAGGAAGAATTTTTCTATCGTCTTCTGTCAACCATTATTCCATTCTAGTTGATTCTATAAATTTCCTGCAGTTAACAAATTTGAAAAAGAAACACACTAAATTTCCTCAATTTCAAAAAACCCCTTTTTAGGACCAACTGAAACATATCAGGGTTTTCATCAATACAAGATATTCCTTACCGATGAAGTTTAAAGAAAACAACTTGGTTTTTGTTATTTATTAAAAAGGGAAAATTATCCGTTCAAGTTTTTTGGTAAGTTTATTTTAAAAGTGGTGGGATTAGTAGAAACGGTTATGGTCCCTTTATGAGATTCTATTATGGATTTACAGCTAGCAAGACCCAGTCCAGTTCCTTCTTCTTTGGTAGTAAACAACGGATCAAATATTCTAGAAATTTTATCTTCAGGTATTCCTTCACCAGAATCTTGAATTGAAATTAAAATTTCTCCATCCTCCTCATGAAATCTCACTGTGACACTTCCCGAAGCAACACCGATTGCTTGGACAGAGTTTGTCATTAAATTTTCGAAAACAACCTCGATTTGATTGGGGTCACAATTAATTTTAATATCGTTTTTAGGAAAGAAAAATTTTATATTTTTTGAATCGGGAATGGAATTTCTAGCATTTTGCAAAATTTCAAGCAGTGAAACCTCTGCGTATTTGGGTTCTTGTGAACGAACAAAGTCCAATACGTTTTCAACCAAGTATTTTATTTTAGAGGCAGCCTTGTCAACCATTTCCAAAGTCTTCAACTCTTTTTCATCCAAATCCCTATGAGTTTGTTTCATCAAAATTACAGCCGTTTTGATTACGGATATGGGATTTCTTATGTCATGAGCCAAGCGAGAGGATAATTCACCTATAGCGGAGAACCTTTCATTTTTTATTAGCTGGGTAGTTTTTTCTTTAATTTGCTCTTCAAGATTTTCATTTTGTTCGCGTAAATTTCGCTCAGCATTTTGTAATTTTATTCCATTCTCTTTTAGTTGCCTAGTTAATGAAATGGTTTTAAACTCTGTTTCTACCCATTTTCCAAGATCGGTAAGAAGAGTTTTATCTGCTTTACTTAATTTTTGAGGTTGTCGATTAATAATACATATGGTGCCCAACATTTGATTATCAGGACCCATAATCGGTTTTCCTGCATAAAATTTGATGTAAGGTTCACCAGTTACTAAAGGATTATCTGAAAAACGGTTATCCTTTGTTGCATCTTCAATTACTAATACGTTATCGTTTAGAATTGCATGAGCACAAAACGACATGCTACGAGGAGTTTCTCTAACTGATAAACCAGCACATGATTTGAACCATTGTCGGTTTTCATCAACCAGACTAACTAATGCTATTGGGACCTCAAAAATTATTTGAGCAATCCTTGTAATTCTATCAAATTTTTCTTCAGGCGGGGTATCTAGAATTTCCAAAGAATGTAAAGCTTGTATTCTTTGATCTTCATTTGCCGGTAATTTAGCTTGCACTTTTTTATCGAGAACTTACTATCTCAAAAAGCTTTTTTAAATTTTAAATTTAATAAAATTGGTTTTTATTTTAAACTAAGATTTTAAGGTGGTAAAATGTTGTCACATAAATCAAATCCAAAATTAAGCTCTTGTGGTAAATTAAACTCTACAAAGTATTTTTGATCAATTTTGTGGTATTTTCAATAAAATATTGGATTTTTCGAGTTTATGTGACCCATTCAAAAAAAGATAAAAAGAGTTCTTTCTTGCTTTAATACATGAGTCAGACATGTACTAAATGTAAAAATCCAATTTCCGATAACGAAGAATTAGACCCAGTTGGAAGTAAATATCCCGTTTGCAACAAGTGTTGGAACGAATGGAAGGAATATCGAGTAATGGTGATGAATGAAATGAGGCTTGATATGTCGATGGCAGATCATCGAAAACTTTTAAAAAAACACGAAAAAATATTTGCAGGCGTCCTTACTCCAGAGGGAGAAATTGTTGATTATACTAATGAGGATAACCGAAAACCCGACGAGAATCCAAACGGTTAGAATTTCAAATGTCTTTGAGCATTATCAGGAATAACTAATAGTAATTTTCTTTTCCTTTCCTCCTCTAAACTATTAATTATTTTTTTTACAGACTGGGAAATAATGTTCTGCTTATCCTTATCCAATGATAGAAAAATCTCCAATATTCCATCTAAATTAAAGATAATTAGTTTCTGTGGATGTTCGGATATTTCATTAAGGTATGCAAGAAATAAACCAGTTCTCTGATGTTCTGGCAATTCTGTTAGTATTTCCAACCATGTCTTAAACAATTTTGCAAAATTTGGAAAAGGAATTGTTGGACCTGCTTCCAAGGCATTATTGATTAGTTGTTTTTTTTCAGAATCTGGCATCTCAAAGAATTCCATCATCCTTTTTTTTAAAATTGGTGTTCTAAGAAAATCTGGAAGGTTTGCTAAAATTACTATAATATTTCCTGCATAATTTGGTTCTGTCAATGTTATATTTGCATTTCCTGTTTGATAATAAATCATATGTCACCACTTTAGCTTAAATAAACGGAATTTCAGTTCAAAAATGTGACATCTACAGTAGTCGTTGGTGGTTTTTTTGGCGACGAAGGAAAAGGAAAAATTATTTCATATCTTGCCATCAAAGACAATCCAAAAATTATTGTTCGTGGGGGAGCGGGTCCGAATGCAGGTCACACAATTCATGATGGTGAAAAGATCTATAAGGTTAGAATGTTACCTAGTGGATTTCTAAATAAAAACGCCAAAGTAATGATTGGTCCAGGTGTTGTAGTTAATCCTGAAGTACTGCTAAAAGAGATTCAAGATTTTGGTGTATCAGGTAGAGCCTTTTTGGATAAGCATTGTGGAATAATTGAAGAAAAACACCTTTCAAGTGATTCCAAGGGGGAATTAAAAGAAAAAATTGGTAGCACCGGTTCAGGCACAGGTCCTGCAAATGCTGACAGAGCCATGAGGGTCTTAAAATTGGCAAAAGATGTGGATGTTCTTAAATCGTTAATTGTAGACGTGCCTGAGGAGATTAATTCTGCACTCTCTTCCAATGAAAATGTTCTGGTGGAAGGGACACAGGGTACTTTCTTATCGTTATGGCATGGAACTTATCCTTTTGTAACTTCAAAGGATGTGACAGCCTCAGGAATTTGTGCAGATATTGGACTTGGACCAAAAAGAGTTGATGAGGTGATGGTTGTTTTCAAAGCGTATGTTACTAGAGTAGGCACTGGACCTTTAGCAAACGAGCTATCACTTGAAGAAGCACAGACAAAGGGTTGGTCCGAATTCGGTACGGTTACAGGTCGACAAAGGCGTGCAGCTGATTTTGATTTTGACTTAGCTAGGCGTGCAATAATGCTTAACAGTGCAACCCAAATTTCTATTACAAAATTAGATGTGTTATTTCCAGCCTGTGCGGGAAAAACATCTTATGAAGAAATATCTATTGAGGCAAAAAAATTCATAGAAAACATTGAAGCAAAATTGAAGACGCCTGTAACGATAATTGGAACAGGTCCTGCAATTAATGATGTAATTGATAGAAGAAACTAGGCTGAAAAAGTTTGGGTAAGTTTAATTTAGTATAATACAAAAAACTTTCGTGGACAAACTACCGCGATACATTCAAGTTTCATCGACTTTAGAATTTTCTAGATTAGTTTGTGCATTAGAGAGAGCCCCACGCATTTCATTTCTTCATGATCATGAGGGAAGAAAAATTTTATCAGTTCAAATGGATATTCTAAAAGAAAAACCAATTGTATATTATACTCCACTTGAAAATAATGGTCATTATCTTTGCTATGCCTTTAAGGGTGAGACAGAACAGACAGAAATTGTAAATTCTACAAAAGATGCCAGTAAACTTTATTCTCCAATTGTAAGAATAAAATCTCTCCCAGAAACTTTACGCCCTGGTAATGGAACAGCCGATAGGTACCAACCTATAGAACTTGAAGATTTGTCAAGTCTTGCAAAACTAACTTGGGGATTTGATGAAAATCCATTCCCATTGTTTTTATTTCCACATAATGAGAAATGGTTAATTGGAGTGTTCATGAATTTTAATGAAGAAGGAACCTCATATTTTTGTCATGTGGTCCTCAACGAGGATCCTCAAAAACCATTTTTAAAATTTTCAAATGACAATTCTGATCCAACCTTTGTTAGCAGTCCATCTGAACATGGATACTCTTATGTGAAAATTATAAAACTAAAAGATACTCATCCTCTAGTTGATTATGGCCACCTTCAAAACTAGAATTTCAGAAATCTCAAAGAGTAATGGTAAGGTAATTCTTGCAAATGATTATGACCATTCAATAAAGAATTTAGAATCAAAAACTATTCAAAATATAAAAAATCTTCATCCATTTTTATGTGCAATTAAACTAAATTTCCATTTGTTATTACCACTTGGATCAAAACAAATTTCTAAAATTAACAAAACAGCTCACAAATTTGGCTTACAAACAATTGCAGACATTAAACTAAATGATATAGGAAACACAAACAGAGTTACCACTGAGAATTTGTGGAAATTAGGATTTGATGCAATTATTGCAAACCCCATTATGGGATTTGATAGTTTAAAGAATCTTGTAACAATCTGCCACAAGAAGGAAAAAGGGGTAATCTCCCTTTGTCATATGAGTGCACCTGAGGCTAAATTAACATATGATATGGAGATTAAATTAAAAAAAAAGCAACTACTTTACCAATTGTTTATGGATTGGGCCTTAAAATCCAAGGTTGACGGGATTGTTGTCGGGGCAACTTTTCCTAAAATTATTTCATATTGTCGAAAACATTCCGGAAAAAAACTAAAGATCTATTCTCCAGGAGTTGGGACCCAGGGCGGAAATGTCAATGAAGTAATTTCAGCTGGAACTGACTATTTAATTGTGGGAAGGACAATTCTAAATGCAAAAAACCCAATTAAAGTCGCAAAAAATTTGCAATTACAAAGTCTTGGAAAGTAATTTATAAGATTTTGACAAAACCGTTTTTGCATTATCAAATGTTGTTCTTTCCATAGCTGTATTGTAATCCATCCAGATGTAATTCAGATGCTCATTTGAAATTTTAATGTCTTTAGTTTTTGTTTCTCCGAGAAAAAAAACCACTTTTTTATGAACAAGTTCACCTTCAAATTGAAAATTATATTGTATC
>JBFIPZ010000005.1:0-32877 GCA_041609855.1 Nitrosopumilaceae archaeon
AAAATTACAAACACCAGAAAAATTAGAAATTATACAAACAAATTCTTCTCCAAAAGTAAAGGTGAATTTCGAACCAAAACCTGACATCACAAAAGAAGTAGAGAAAATTACTCAATTCAAAGCTCTACCAGAACCACAAAAGGAAAAACCTAAACCCGCAATAGAAATTGAAGATGAATTTGATGATGATTCAGATGATTTAGACAAAATCAAAGATGAGATAATGAATGTCCTTTCAAAGCTTGACCAAGCAGAGGTAGAATAGTTGTCTTACGATAGTGCCATATCGGCATTATCACATGATGCCTTGAAATTTGTAAAGGACAAATATGTTGTAGGACTGGGTAGTGGTAGAGCAGCTTCTATATTTGTAAAATCCCTTGCATCATTGATCAAAATTAAAAAATACGATATTAAAGGAGTCCCAACATCACTTCAAATAAAATTAATTGCTCAAAAAGAGGGAATTTCAATTGTAGAATCCGATCAAGTTAACTATATTGACGTAGTTTTTGACGGAGCAGATCAAATAGATTCTCAAAAATTTATTATCAAAGGTGGAGGAGGTGCATTGTTAAGGGAAAATATTTTGTTTAGTTTAGCAAAAAAGATCATAGTAATGGCAGATAAAACAAAATTTGTAAAAAACTTTACAAGATCTGTTCCAATAGAGACACATCCGCTTGCACGAAATTCAGTTTATAATACAATTCAAAAATTAGGAGGAAAACCTACTATACGCACTCTTGATAGAGGATATCCATTTTTTACTGAAAATGGAAATATTATTCTAGATTGTGATTTTGGAACCATTAAAAATCCTAAAGAATTAACCAAGAAAATTAAACAGATACCGGGAGTAATGGAATCAGGGATATTTCTTAGAAAACCAGATATTATCTATAAAGCAAACCTAAGCGGAAAATTTGAAGTTATCTAACATGGCGGTTAACTAGTTTTCCATGTCCTAGTTTTCCGATCACCTCAAAGTTTTCAGAAACAGTTTCTCCTCTCACAATTGTTTTAACTGGCCAACCTTTCAATTTCATTCCTTCATAGACGATATAATCAGAAAAACCCCCGAACAAATCAGACGAAACAGTTTTTTCTTTTTTTAAATCAATCATGGTAATATCAGCGTCGGATCCCTTTGCCAAAATTCCTTTTTTTGGATACATTCCAAAAATCTCCGCAGCATTTAGGCTGGTCAACCTAACAAATTGCTCAATTGAAATTTTGTTCTTGTTGATCCCTTCGCTTACCAAAATAGGAATTATTGTACCTATGCCGGGGAATCCTGCCAATGCATCCCAAACATTTTCCCCTTGCAACTTTAGACCTAGTTGGTTAGCAACATGATCAGTTCCAATTGTATCAATTTTGTTATCTGATAATGCCTTCCATATTGCTTTTTGATCATTTTTTGTTCTTATTGGAGGCATGACCTTAGCTAGATACCCAATTTGTTTTTCGTAAGATAATGTTAGATAATGAGGACAAGTTTCTACAAAAATTTTTGTTCCTTTTTGTTTCTCCTCTTTTATTTGTTGTAATGCTCTTTCAGATCCGATATGAACAAAGTAAATAGTACAACCATAATCACGGCCAAACTTACAAACAGTTCGTATGGATTTTGCTTCAAATTCGGGAGATCTACTTTCAGACCACGCAGATAGTCCATCACGGTTTTTTTCCTTTGCAGTTTTAATTCCACATGCACAAGATTCGTAATCTTCTGCGTGGACCAAGACTGGACACCTTAGGGAAGCTGCCTTTTTTACAGTTTCTTCAACCATTTGATTATTAATTTCAACGGTTGCAGAATCAAGTTTTGACGTATACGGTTGCATGTCCATATAGACATGACCCACATCCCCACCAAGATTCATGTAAATTTTAAAAGATGTAATACCATTTTCAACACAGTATTTCATTTCGTCAATTTGTTGTTTGGAAAAAATTGAGGCGTGAATTGTATAATCAATGTAATGATTTTTTGAAGAAGCTTCTAACTGTTTTGGCAAAGAAGATTTAAAGGAATTCCCTAAACGGAGCATCCTCATCATAGTGGTGATCCCTCCAATAGCAGCAGCATGAGATTCTGATTTGGCTGCCCTGTCAATTGAGGAATAAACTCCATAATGAACGTGAGGATCAATTGGTCCGGGAATAGAAATAAGACCATTTCCATTAATTTTATGATCACATGACGGAATATCATGTGTGAATCCAACAATTTTTTCATCGTTGATTATGATATTTTTTTCAACAATACCATTAGGTAATACCACATGCGAATCTGTGATTAAGGTATCAAAGGTCATCTATTTTTTTTTAATCTGGAGTCTATTATTCGTTGAGTTAAGATAGAAGGTTTTAAAATTAAAGGAGTAATTTTGGTTTTTAATTTGAGAAAAATTTAATGAATTAAGGAAAATGAAAAAAATTCATCAGGTGGAGTTTGGTAATAAAATTTTGTTTTCTGGTGCTGGAAGACAAATAAAAAATGAAGTTCCTTTTCCAAATTCACTTTCAAGCCAAATTTTTCCCTTTAGTCCTTCGGTAATTCCCTTACAAATAACAAGACCTAAGCCAGTACCACCATGTTTTCTTGTGGCTGAAGTGTCAATTTGGTAGAATTTTTTGAAAATGTTTGACTGTTTTTCTTTTGGAATTCCAGGTCCATTATCTTTAACAGAAAATACAATGTTTTTCTCTTTTAATTTTGCCTCAACTATTATCTTTCCATCCTTTGAAGGTACAAAGTCCACTGAATTTCTTATCAAATTATCTAAAATTTGCCTTAATCGTTGTTTGTCTGTATTCAAAAATAGTTTGGGTGGACTTTTTACCGTAAATTCTATATTTTTATTTTTCATCAAATGTTGATTATTTTCCTTCAATTCATTCATAAATTCTGCAAGACTAAATTCTGTAATCAAAAAAGACATTTTCTTCATGTCTAATTTTTGAACATCCAATAAATCACTAATTAACCGTTCCAGTAGTGTAGCATTTGATTCAATCTTGCTAATAAAATCAATCTGATCATTATTTAGTGATCCGAAGGTATCACAATCTTTTAGCATTTCACAATAGCCCTTGATTGGAACTAATGGGGTATTTAGCTCATGGGTCATCATCGAGGAAAATTCTTCTTTTTGAAGTTCGGATTCTTGAACATTTTTCAATGCCTCTGAAAGTTTTTCTTCCAAGATTTTTTGGTTTGTGATATCTGTAAGAATAGCTATGAACTGCTCAGGTTTTCCGTTTTCTCCTAGTAGAGGCGAAATAGTGGTTTTAGACCAATAATATTCTCCATCTTTAGACTTGTTTTTTAGATCCCCCTTCCAAGTTTTTCCTTTTAGAATAGTTTCCCACATTTTTTTGAAAAATATTTTGTCGTGATAGTGAGAATTGACTATACGGGGATTCTGTCCTAAGAGTTCCTCACGTGAAAATTTTGATACCTTGCAAAAATCATCATTAACATACACAATATTCCCATCAATATCAGTAATTAACACATTGGCAGACTTGTCTAAGGCTTCTTTAAAGTTGGACAAATTTTCTTGTTGTTTTTTAATTACACTCATATTTTCCCTTAGTGCTTTATTAGAATCTTCTAATTTTCTTGTTTGCACTTTAACTAAGCTCTTCAAATTGTCTTGTGTTGATTTCACATATTGTAGTAGTTTTTCAAATCCATTAGTCAGTTGATCTAGTTCATTACTAGAAGAATCTGGTTTTTTATCTAGCTTAACATTAAAATTCCCATTTCTAATTTCATTCATGGTTGTACTTAATTTTTTAATGGGTTGGGAGATTGTCCTTGAAAAAAGTATAGCAAGTAAGACAATTCCTGCAAGTAAAATTGAAAATACAGTTAATAGTTTAATTTGTAATTCGTAAATAGGTGCAAATACGTTTTCTAATTCAATTTCTCCTATGATACATAAATTTTCATCTCCAATTAATCTCATGACGCCAAGAACCTCCTTACCATCTTTGTTGATGTATTGTTGAGAAATTAGTTGGCCTGAAAAACATCTGTCGACAAATTGATGGTCCATATTCCAATTTTGGGTAGAATATTTAACCTTGGAATCAGTTGTAATTTGGCGAGATGCACTATCAACTAAAAATATTTCTTGATTATCTTCAAATCCATAACTTAAACCCTCAGGCTCAATGGCATTAAGTGATGTTTGTATTGAAATAATACCATATTTCTTACCCTGGAAATCTATCAGATCGTTTGAAAAGGTTACAAAGTTGTTACTTAGTATTTGATTTTTTTGGAATCCAGCAAAATAAGGTTCATTTTTACTCATTTGTAGGTAAAATTCATCTGGGATTTTATGACCAATCAATTCTCGGTGAGTGCTTGCTATTATTTTAGAATTAAGGTCTGAGATGTAAATAGATTCAATAGAAGATCGAGAATCTACCTCACCCAAATTTCCTAAGGAATTAGATCTAGTTTCTACAAGCATAGAATCTAATTGGATTTGAATTCTGTCCAAGATTGTAGGATCCTTTATTTTGTTAGAATCAAGTTGTAGTGGCAAAAATGTTGAAGCAAATAATTTGGATTGTACTTGCCTTGTGTCCATATAATGTTCAATATCTGCAATTTTTGAAACTAAAGAAGAATTAAGGGCTAATTCTTTTTGGACAAGAAGATCATCGGAGATTTCTGAAATACTGATTCCTTCCAAAATTACTATTGGAATCATTGCAATACACAAAAACAGGATTACCAGTTTCTTGTTTAAATTCATTTTAACAGTCCTTTATTTTTCAGTTGACCTAAGAGGATTTGTTTTTGTTCAGTAATTTTTTGATGTTTGAGAATTTGGAAATATGTGGTTTTTTTTAATAAAATTTTGGATAGTGTGAATTCATCCTTGTAAATGGTTAATGGTTTAAAATCGTTTGAGAGATTAGCGGAAGTTTTCAATTGGGATCAAGAAAATTCAAAAAATTCCTCAACTGGTAATTGCAGTTAACAGTTCATTTAGTTGTATTGGCTTTTTCAAACATCCTTGAATACCATCCTTTTTTAACAATTCATTAATTTGACTGGTAGTAAAGGCAGTTGCAGAAAATATAACAATTTTCTGATCCTTTAGAATTTTCTCTCTCTCTAATGTTTGAATAATATCAATTCCACTAAATTCAGGCATTGAAATATCCAAGAGAACAACATCATATTTTTCTCCTTTAATCCTTTCCAGTCCATCTCTTGGGTCATTAGTAACTACATTATCAAAACCCTTGGCCTTGAGGAATTTTGAAAGTAGACCTGTAATATCTTGGTTATCATCAACTATTAGCACTTTCATAAAATACAAAACTTGGATTCCTATATAGGAAAATGTTTGTTCAATTCCAACAAAGATGGTTAGATAAATAAATTATAATTTTATTTTCAAGGTTTTACTTTTCAATAATAGAGGAATAACTTGACTCTATTCTTGCAAATGAATAAAAATACAGGTAGAAAGGTAGGATCAGGGCCGGTGGTTTAGGGGTATAATGTCGCGTTCGCAACGCGAATGTCGGGGGTTCGATTCCCCCCCGGTCCATTATCCCAGAAACTATTATACAATAACAAAAAGTAAGGAAACTATGGAAGTATTTGATGGGAAAAAAGCCGCTCAAGAGTACATGTCAAAACATACTTTGGCCTTTTCAACTCCTGAATTAACACTAATGAGATTTGCATTTTGGTTAGGAGATACTGTGCCAGATCCTAAAAACAAAGAAAATTCCATTCCAAGAATGCTAACATTTATGACAGAACAAGATTTTACTCCAGTATTAATTGATGATGAGACTTATGTTCCTACTGGTGCTGTAAAAAATTCTGGAAAATTGTATGGAAATCCAAATCGAGAAAATGTTTCAAGTGGAAAGTTTTGTTCCGAATGTGGCACTAAACTCTCGTCTAGTGCAAAGTTTTGTCCTGAATGTGGGACAACTCAATAGTTAATTCAAAGAAGCTAAAGCTAGAACTATAGTTTATTTCCACACTTTGTGCAAAATTTTGCATTTGGTCTTAGTTGAGACCCACATGAAGGACATCCGTTATTGCTAATTGTTTGCCTTGGCATAAGGGAAGGATCAGGTGTGGGTAACGTTCCAGGATCTCCAAAGGATTCCTTTGCTGAGACAATTCCTGGAGGACCACCGACGGGGTTATCTGCAGTACCAGCTCTTGGTGGAATCATTCCAGAACCACCCATCATTCCTGGTTGCCCCATCCCTGGCATTAATCCAGGAGATTGGGTACTTGGGGATCCTGTTTTTAGTGATTTTCTAATTTCAAAAATAACTTTGATTGCTAAAAATTCTAATGCAGAATATGCAACTACATAATCACCTAGTCTTTGAAAAAATTGTTTGTCATCTATCTTGCCTTGCTTGTACATATTATTTGTGTCAAGAAATGATTCATAGTAACCCTGAGATTCATCAAACAAGCTTTCCAATTTATCAAAAAGCATGTTAAGAGTGTCTACTTCACCAAATGACATATCCAAAGTTTTCTCATGGAATATTAATTACTTTAGGATCAGATTTAGGGCCTTTTATGGTTGAATTTTCCAAAATTAGGCTTAAAGGTAATTCAAGGTCATGGGGATTAAATTTAAGAAATTTAATTAAAAATCTACTAACTTTACTAACATTAAAGCCAAGGAGATATTTGCCCAAATGGCGACGCTAAACGCTATTAATTTAAGATTATGTATTACTCTACCCCTACCGCCCATTAAATTTTATTGGTTTAAATTATTAATAAGGCTTAATCTATGTTCGGTAAATTTTGATACAAATAAAAAACAAAAAGAAAAATACGTTTTAGGATTGAAGTGCTCTATCAATCATATTTTTGTAGGATTCTTTTGATGCGGCTCCAACTTGCTGGCTGACAATTTCGCCTTTGTTAAGAAGGATTAGAGTTGGAATACTAAAGACATTGTATTTTGAGGCCAATTCATTAGCTTCATCTACATTGACCTTGACAAATTTTACCTTTCCCTCATAATCGCTTGCCAATTCTTCGACTACAGGGCTAACCATCCTACATGGACCACACCATTCAGCCCAAAAGTCTACGAAGACAGGAATTTTAGAATTTATTACATCTATCTCCCACGATTTTGCATCAGAAACTTGTGTTACTCCCATTCTGATTATATTGAACTGAAGACCCCTAAAAACGTTCACCAGAATTGATGTAATTTTGCTTTGTGTTTAAAGAGTGTGACAAAAGGATTTTTGATATATACTTAAATGACGTTTTGGGAAATCTGAGTCATGAGCTCGGAACTTAGACTTAAAAAATTAAGAGGATCCGGCGGATATGTGATGGCAACCATAAATGATGAACAACAAATGAAAGGAAATCTTGGAGGGCCAGATTTATTTTTAGCACCTATTGGAAGATTGGATTCTGAAATTATTACTAAGCATTTTTGTAATACCTGTGAAAAAGAATTTGAAGGACCACCAAAAATTGAATATGAAAATCCAAATGAAGAAGTTGCAGAAAATCTGATCCTTGCAGAAAAAGGACAATATGTTTGCAATTCGTGTAATTCAACCCTTGCAGAATATAGGGAATTTAAAAAACGAGATGAAATTCAGGAGGTAGGAGCTGCAAAACCATTAGAAATTGAACCAGTAGCCGCACCTGAACCACCAATTCAAGAGCAACCCCAAATAATTCCTGAAGTTCCATCACAACCATCCACTCAAAATACTGAACCAAAAGTAACAGAACCAACTCCAACAGGATCAATTAGTTCACTTGAAGGATTAGCGGTATATGATGAAAATGCAAAGAAAATTGGGACTGCAAAACAAGTTGGAATTGATTCCAATCAAAGAATGGTTTTAACTATTACAAAAAATGACGGTGTGGAAGGGAGTGTTCTTTGGAGCAACATTGGTAAAGTGGGAGATGTTATTTTACTAGGAAATGTAACTACAGCTCAAGTAACCCCACCAGGAAAATGTTCTAATTGTGGATTTGTAAATAATGAAAGCTCAAAATTTTGTGAAGAGTGCGGAACAAAGCTACAATAATTTTTAAAGGAAATTTGATCAATGGATAAAGATGTGAGAGTAATTGGATAAAAGAATTGTTTCAAAAAGTGTAATCAAGGATATTATTATTGTAGTTTTGGGAGTGGTAGTAATATGGATTGGTTTACAAGTTGCTTTTGGAACCGAGAACCCATTCTATGTTGTAGCTAGCGGAAGTATGATTCCAGAATTGCAAGTTTATGATGTGTTAATAGTACAAGGACATATCCCAATTGAAGAAATTCAAGTAGGAGATATTATTGTATTTGATCGTCCATCAGGGCATGACAGAGTAATAGTCCACAGAGTTGTATCAATTATAGATGATAATCCTGTTACTCTTAGGACAAAGGGAGATAACAATATAGCCTCTATTGCAGGAACTGACTATCCAATTACAGATAAGGAATACATTGGAAAGGTGGAATTTAAAATTCCTCAAATAGGTTATGTGACCCAAGTTTTGAAACCTCCCACTAACTACATCCTGATTGTTTTAGTTATTGGAGTGATGATAATTAAAGAAATAGTTAAAAGAAAAAATGTAAAAGAACTTTCTTTAAATGATCCTCTGAATACTAAAGATCCAAATGTTTTACATGATCATTCGGATTTAGAAGCGTTGGAAAAAGATTCTGCATACTCAGAACACTATGAAGCAAAAGTTTCTGATAATGAATCATCAACTAAACCTAGCAAAAAGGATGAAAAAAAATTTGAACCATCTAAGGATTAGAGTGATAGGTAGTTCCCAAACCAGGCAATCAATCCATTGATCTCTTGCCTTCAATTTTTTCTAAAATTGAATTTTTCTTGGGGTAACTACCTTACTTTATTTGTAAATAATTAAATAAAAAGAATGTCCAGTTACAAGTTAACATTTGTTTAAAATATTAAAAAAATTTTAAATAAGAGAATCTCTGGTTTTGAAAATTCGGTTAAAGTAATCAGATTGTTCTGAAGGTTTTTCAATATCATCAGTGATACCTGCTAAATTCTTTGCAAGATTCTTTTTGTAACCAATCTGCATCTGTCTTTGAATCTGAATTCTTTGTGCTTGAGGAGAGCCAGCTCCATGCATTGATTCGGTAAGATAACCTACAGCATTTCTACCCAGAGTCATGTTTTCAATTAATCTAAGTATTCTCATTCTATTTTCAACATTAACACCTTTTCTTCCAACAAGGAATTTTTTTAGCAATGGACCAGCCACTGGATGTCTAAAGTCCTTTTCTGAAGGAAGTGTTACCACTAATCCCCCTGCAATGTCTTGTGCGAGTCTACTAATCTCATATGGGAATCGAGTAACGTTATGCTTGCAGACTTGAGCAAGCATATCTTCATTTAGATATACACCAGATTTCATCTTGTGTCCTAGGTGGGAAGATGCTATTCCTGCAGCAAATATAGTTTCATTTAGGTGAGTCATTTCAACAATTTTGTCTTTGATGTGGGAAACCTTTGGTACTCCATTATAGTCTGCAATGGTAGCAGCAGCTCCAATAAGAACATCACCAAGTCCTGTTTTGCATACGTAGCTACGTCTATGATAACATGTAAATCGCTCTATAAGCATGGAGGCAAATTCAAACTCTCCATGCATAAAGACTTTGTCCCAGGGAATAAACACTCGATCTAAAATCATTAATGCTTCTTGTCCACCAAATTTTGCGTTTCCATCATCGATATCTCCTTCTTCCATACTTCTAGTGTCACAAGATTGTCTACCATAGATGTAAGTAACTCCCTTGGCGTCAGCTGGAATTGCACCGACGATTGCCCAGTCTTTGTCATTTTCTGTTAATCTTACTGTAGGCATTAAGATAATCCAATGAGAGTTAATACATCCAGTTTGGTGAGCTTTTGCTCCAGAAACATAGATACCATTTTCATCTTTATCTACTACTCTAGTAAACAAATCAGGATCATCTTGTTCAGCGGGACCTTTTCCTCGATCGCCTTTGGGATCTGTCATGGCACCACCAATTACAAGGTTTTCTTTTTGGACCATCTTTACAAATTCTAAAAATCTTTGATGATAGTTTGTTCCATGTTTTTCATCAATTTCAAAAGTAACAGAGTGTAAGGAATTTAATGCATCCATCCCAACACATCTTTGAAAACAAGTTCCAGTGTTTTGTCCTAAGGTTCTTTGCATTTTATTTTGTAAAACTAAATCCTCGGCGCTTTCAGCTATATGTAAAAATCTATTAATTTGTAATCCTGTTATGGAAGAATGGGCTGATGCAAGTTCTTCTTCTCGTACCGCAAGATCATATGTTTCAGCAACTGCATTAATAGAAGGTCTAATCATTGGATGATCTACAGGTTCTTTTACTAGTTCTCCGAAAAGGTAAATTTTAAGATCTCTCCCCCTAAGACTTTCAATGTATTCATCTCCTGTTCTAATGGTTTTTAGGCGCTCTACATTTGCCATGTTCACATTTCCCTGAACTTCTATAAAAATTCTAGATCAGTATTTAAAAAACTGAGGTTCAGTCCAATCATATGCCTATTCGGACATCAAGAATTTTGCAGCCTTTTCCTTTATCCATCACCAGAACAGGATTCATGTCTAATTCTTTAATTTCCTTAAAGTCAGTGACCAGTTGAGATAGTCGTTGAATGCATTCAGACAATTTAGCAATATCTGATGGTTTTTCTCCTCGTACACCCTGTAAAAGTTTCTGAGTCTTTATTTCTGATATCATATCATCTGCTTCTTTGCTGGTAACAGGTGCTAGCTTGAATGTTACATCTTTTAAGACCTCGACATAAATTCCTCCCATTCCAAGCATGATTACCGGACCAAAACCTGGTTCCAACTTTGATCCTATAATCATCTCTTTTCCTCCCTTTACCATTTCTACTATGAGAACTCCTTTAATCTCTGCTTTCTTGTTGTATTTTTTAGCATTTTTGATAATTGTTTGGAAAGCTTCTTTGATTTCTTTTTCGTTTGAAAGATTTACCTTAACTCCACCAGCATCGGATTTATGGATTATTTGTGGAGATGCAATTTTCATTACAACTGGATAACCAATTTTTTTTGCAATCTTAATTGCTTCAGATTCATTTTTAGCTAGAGCGCTTGTTGGTAAAGGCAAACCATATGCTTTGAGAACTTCTTGTCCTTCTTCTTCAAGTAGATTTGGTCTTTTTTCTTTTTTAACCTTATCAAAAATTTTTTTTGCCTTTGCTTTGTTGACTTTGAATTTAGTGACTTTTCCATCAGGTTCTTTAATCCAATTAGAAAATTTTATCATTGCAGCAAGTGTTCTTATGGCTCCTTCTGCATATGTGTAATAAGGAACATCACCATCAGCTAAAATTTCTCTGTTAGTAATTCCCTCATCTAATCCCATTAAACTTGCAAGCATTGTTTTTCGGTATTTTTTTGACATTGTAACAATTACTTCTGCTAGTTTATCATAATTCAGCGTCCCTGAAGGAGTACACATTGTAATAACTGAACCAACTTTGGGGTGTTTGAGAACTCTATCTAAAACATTATGAAATCGATTAAAATCTGCATCGCCGACGATATCTACAGGGTTTCGAGAACTTCCCCAAGGTGGTATTACCGCGTCTATTTTTGGGCGAATACTATCAATTTTTGCCATTTTGACGCCTAGTTTTGAACATGCGTCAGTTGAAATAATTGCAGGTCCTCCGGCATTTGAAACAATAACTAAATCTCCTGCAATGGGAAGTGGTTGTTTTGAAAATGCTGTAGCGTAATCAAATAATTCTTCCATGGTATCGACTCGAATAGCCCCAGACTGTTTTAGTAATGCATCATAAATTTCATCAGAACCCATAAGAGCTCCTGTATGAGACATTGCAGCTTTTGCACCCTCTGGACTTCGTCCTGATTTTAAAACTAAAACTGGTTTTTTGAGTTTACGAGTAATATTTTTACAAACTTTGAGAAACTCTTGGCCATCTCCCATGTCTTCAAGATACATTACAATAACCTTAGTTTGATTATGGGAGGCAAGCATCTTTAGAACATCAACCTCACTCATTACTGCCTTGTTTCCCATACTGACTACTGCTGAAAAACCAATACCCTGTGCACTAGCATCTTCTACAAGAGCTGCACAAATAGCTCCACTTTGCGATACAAGAGCAATTTGACCTGACTTGGGTGTAATTTTTAAAAAGGTAGAGTTCATCATTGTCTTTGGATCCAAATTCATTACACCAAGACAATTAGGTCCAATTATTTGGATTTTGTATTTTTTTGCTATATCTTTTAGTTCTTGTTCTCTTTTTGCTCCTTCTTCATCTACTTCCTTAAATCCTGCAGTTATGATTATTACTCCTTTGATTTTTTTCTTTCCACACTCTTCTAACACGCTTGCTACCAAAGTATTTTTGATAACAATAACTGCGAGATCAACTGGTTTTGGAATATCCAAAACACTTTTGTAGGCTTTTTTGTAAAATACAGTTTCTCTACTAGGACTAATTGGGTAAACAGTTCCGGTAAATCCGTTCATAATATTTGATGTAATTGTACTGCCAACACTTCCTCTCTTGTCAGAGGCACCGATAATTGCTATAGATTTTGGTGAAAGAAAAACAGATTCAGCCATTTTCTTGGAGTTGAAGATTTTGTATAATAAAGCTATTCATAGGAAAATCTGATCCCTATTGTTTCAGCTTCCCAACATTTTCCCTGCAAGGTTTTCTTTTCTTGGGACCCAAGTCAAGGTAAGATTTGAGAATTTTCCAATTAAACTCCATGCTTCTTGAGCCAATAATCTTAGTTGTTCATTATTTATTGCAAATTCATGATTTAATTGTGAAATTGTGTTTTTGGAGTCACTAAATATTGTAATTGGTTCATTAAAATCTACAAATTTTTTTAATGCTGAAATTATTGCCATGTACTCTGCCTGATTATTTGTAATGTTGGGTTTTTTTTCAAAAAATGATTCACCTGTCTCTTTAACAAAAAAACCATATCCACTATTTTCACCCCCTGAACCGTCAACATATACGCTAATTGTCATTGTACATCCTCATTATTTTTACACTTCAATTTACTTTTATCTTATCCAAATAAATTGCGATTAATCTAAGGTAATTTTTAAAAATATTAACAGTCCCGCTAGTTCAGCAATTCCTACTCCTAACATATATGGAAATATTTCGTGAGAGAAGAGTTGGTCCATTGAGAAATACGCCAGCCCACCAATAATATTATGAAGAAACAACATACTAGTTACGACAATCATTCCAAGTGGAAGTTGAGCCTTTGTTTTCCCATACATTTTTCCAAAAATTACAATCAAAATACCCAATACCCCCATATTTGCAATTGAAACAATTGATAACACTAATGAGGTAGGTTCCATTTAGAGAAAGAAACCTCCTGAGCGCTTATTTACTTTTATCCAATTTTTCTGCAATTTCATTAAAGGTCTCCATATTTACTTCTAAAAAATTCGAGATGAAGTATGTAACTCCATATTTTTCTCCAATCTTTGTAATCAAGTTATTTTTTTCAAGAATCTTAATGTGATGCTGGATTGCCTTATAATCCAGCCCAAGTTCTTTTGCTAGCTGATTTGTGTTTAATGGTTGTTTTTTAATAGAAAAAATAATTCTTAGGCGATTTAATCCTCCACGGGAACCTGCAAAAATAAACCAAAGGAGTCTTTTTGCATCTGGATCATTTGCCATTAATATCTGGTTTCAGTTGTTTTTCACTAAAAGGTATTGTGCGGTAAATATATGGTGTAACCTAGAAACTATAAAATACATAATTGGAGTAATTTATTTGATTTAGGATATGATGTTAAACTATGATGCACCACTGTATAGACCTCCTTCAGAAGCTAAATCTTTAATTTTTCAAGTTACCCTAGGGTGTTCATTTAACGAATGTTCCTTTTGTGATATGTATAGATCGAAGCAATATTCAGAAAGACCATGGGACGAAATAAAATTAGAGATTGATATGATGGCAAAACAATTACCAGATACTTCCAGAGTTTTTCTGGCAGATGGGGATGCACTGAATCTTGATGCAGATTATATGGTAAAAATTGTGAAGTATATTTTTGAAAAATTTCCAAGATTAGAGAGAATTTCTTGTTATGCAATGCCAATGAATATCTTAAAGAAAACGCCTGAAGAGCTAAAAAAAATGTATGATGCAGGATTGACCATGTTTTATTTAGGAATAGAAAGTGGTTCTGATATTGTCCTAAAAAAAGTAACCAAAGGGGCCACTTCAAAAACAATTATCAAGTCAGTGATTAAAGCCAAAGAGGCAGGATATACCATGTCGTGCATGGTTATCTTGGGTCTTGGTGGTAAAAAATATTCCAAAGATCATATTCAAGGAACTGCAAAAGTAATTAGCGCGTGTTCTCCTCAGTATGTTGGGGCCTTGACTCTATATCTAGAAAATGGAATTAAGGAGGAGTTTTTACAAAAATATAACGGAGAATTTGTCCAACTAAATGATGATGAAGCTCTGAATGAATTAGAGGAATTACTAAGCAACATCGAGACTAGAGATGAAATTATTTTCCGGGCAAATCATGGATCTAATGCATATACTATCAAGGGGACTTTTCCTCAAGACAAACAAAAAATGTTGGACCAACTAAAATGGATGAAAGAGCATCCTGAAGTGGTAAGGCCCCAAGGATTAAGAGGATTTTAAATCAAATTTCCTTGGTTGAGGTACACAACCTTGAAAATGGTAACCTGGTATTCTCCATCAAAAATTTTGTTTGTTTTTCCATCTTCAATATTTAGAACTCGAAATTTGTACTCGTAGATTCCGTCCTCATTTACATCAGTTTGAGCAAAATGAGATGCTTCATCACCCTTGAAAATTTGAATAATTACAGGATATCCTGAAACATGGTTTGCTATTTTACCTTCAACAAATCCCCATGGCAAAGAGTTTTCTTCAGGAGCATGGAAAATGAGTGAAGTTTTCTCTATTCCAATTATCCCGTTTATTGGGATATACTCGGTTTGTTGTATATGTGAATGATTGCTAATGAAAGTCTGAGCAGAATGAGGATGTGCAAAAACAATTGATGCTGATGAGAGGATTATAATACCACTTAGGATGGTTAGGGTTAATTTTGAAATTTCCATACTTGAAAAGAAAGGTAATGGTGATTTAATAATTATTACTATAGTTGCTGAATAATCGTTTTTAGATTATCAGGCAATTCTGGTAATTCAGTATGACTTTCATTATTTTGGAGAATTTCAGGTCCAATCCGTCGAACTCTTTGTGTTCCAATTAAGGTGTCGATATTTCTTTGAATGTCTTTTTCGGAAAGAATTTGTCTTAATTTTTCAAAAAGTATTTCTTCGTTTTCATATTTTTTTATGGCATGTTGAACAAGAATTATTTTTTCTTCCATGGAATAGTCTGTCATTTGTAAATTCGCGTTCTTTCAATTAAAAAAACATTTTCTCCTATTGAATAATTTTCCTTAGGTCTTTTATCTTTGGAATTCCTGAAAAAACTAATTTTCCATCGATAATCAGTCCAGGAGCTACAAAAATTGGATATTTTTTCAAATATTCAGGTTTTTCGGTGACATCTATCAAATCATAAGACAATCCAAGATTTTCTAGCATATTTTCAAGTACCCTACAATTCGAACAATCTGGGGTGGTTAAAACTTGAAATTTCATGATTCTAAAAATTGATCAGGGTTTTTCTCAAAGGCCCATCTACAAGATGCACAACAAAATCGATATTCTTTTCCTTTATGTAACAGAGAGTCTCCTTTGTCAACCTCCATTCCACAAACCGGATCCTTCATAGTGTCTTTCTCTTTTTGTTAGTAAAATACCATATTATTGGCACAGTAATCAAGCCTACAAACAATATTGGTACCAGTTCTTGGGGGATTTGTGTATCAAAATCGTGAATATGTTCTCCAACATGAAATTCCGGGGGTATGGGTGTCATAGATACCAGATTATTCCAAGTAATGTGAATAATGGTGGATTCGTACCATTCGTGTCCTCCTGGAATTCCTTGAATTATTAAAAAGGCTCCAATAAAGATTAACATCCATCCTGTAATTTTTTCAATATTTTCCCGATTAGAAGTTATTCCCTTGGTGGCATTTACCCCAATAATTGCAAGAACGGAAAGTAGTATTAGAGGAATAGCCCTGCCTACTCCATGGGCTAAACCAAGACTAGCTCCAATCTCGGCACTTCCAGTACCTGCAACATAAATTAAAAGCCAATAAAACAAAGGGTTTGGACATCCAACCCCTGCATTTCCTAACAACAAACCCATGAAAAATGATTTTGAATAGTCCCCACGATTTTGAATAAATTTGGGAGTGCCAGAATAAACGGGTAACTTCAATTCTAGTAATTTTAGTTGTGATAAACCAAAAAGAAATGCTGCAACCCCAGCAATCAAAAACATATAGATAGAAATTTGATCCAAATCTGCAGTTTGGCCCAAAACTCCAATCCCTAAACCATAGAACATTATTGTTATGGTTAGGCCCGCTCCAAACAAACCTGCCATTACAAGCCCTTTGTTCCCACCTTTTCCCATACTTAATGGAATTATTATGAAAACTAGAGGAAGAGTACAAGGTAAAATTATCATTGAGAGACCAGCTAGATAAGCTATAATCAACCAAGAAGGATAGGATAATTCCTGACCAGCGCCGATGGCAAAGTCATAGGTAATTCCAAAGATTCCTCCAAGGAAAATTAATGAAAAAAGTACAAAGAATATTACAATAACAGTTTTTTTTACTACAATTACACCTGACACGACTTGAATGATTTTTTCATATATTTAATCGGACCATAATAATTGTTGAAATTAACACATTTGCATGACTACAAAAAATCTATAATGATTTATGAACTAGTTCTACTTTTAGGCTCATTTGTTTCCAAATCTGAATTAGATTTTCATTTTTAATATTTTAAGAATTCAATAATTGGATAAATCTAAATACCATAATTTTTTGAATTAGGAAAAATAAATCATCTAGGCTCAAAAATAATATATTATGATCTTAAGGTCAATATTTTTTCTCAATAGCAATTAGATCTTAGTGGGTGTCTTTATGTCATGGACAAAAGGCTAGAAAAGATGAAAGTAACTATTGACAAGGACTTGGAAAAATTCATGAAGTCAATAGCTTTTTTTCAAAGATGAGTTTGGATTAGTATCTAAAACCCATCTTTAGTAATTTTTCTAGAAGTAATAAAGGAGATGTTGAGGCTGTCTGAAAAAAATATTACTTACACTAAATTAAATCCATCATTACAGGTTTTTAATTCATGAGCTTTACTGATTGCCCAAGATGTGCAAACCAGGGATTGATGATGCCTCTAAAAAAGGAAGAAAGAGGATTTGTTTGCTCCATGTGTAAATCAGTTTATCCTGATAATTAGTTAAAAATCCAATAATTGTTTAAAGCCTGGAAAAAATGGTCTTGTGAAAAAATATCAAAATTGTACCTCGTGGTACCATTTCAAAATACGATAAATTCACTAATTCTAGCAAGAAAGAATTCGCATAGGACAATTATTTCAGAGATCTTTCATAAATTAAAGACTTTATTGGTAAAATTAAAACGGTCTATAAAATTTCTATAAAAATTTAAAACCATAAAGAAAGATTCCTTTGTAAATTTCTGACCTTTGCATAATTTTTTAAAATGGTTTTTTCACAAGAGAATCCTAAATTAACTATTTTATATTCGCCATATTTTTGACAAACATATTCCAAATCCCAACAAGGAAAGAAAAAATGAAAGTTCTTTACTGTTAGATTTTTTTCTTTGTCTTGGAAAATTACCCTTCGATAAATGATTGCATCTATTTTTTGTAGACAAACTGAACATACAGAGGTATTTTGAGAGTTTTCTTCAAAAATTAGTCCTTTTTTTGCTACTGGAAAAGTAGGAATATTATGAAAATCTGGTTTGAATTTGGAATTAGAGGGTTCTAACATAAAATTTATTTTGTGATTTTTTTATTTTAGATCTGTTTAGCTTTATTTCTAAGATTTTTCTAAATTAGCTATTCAATCTAATCCCTAGAAGTCTCATAGAAAATCTTATCATCTAGAATATACAGTAAAATTTATGGAAATTCAAGCCGCTGCTGAAAAAATTCTGAAGGTAAGTCCATCAGTTCGAGTAGTAAGCGTGTGTGATCTCAAAGGTAAATTGGTATTTTCTGCACGATCAAAGAAAGTGAATATTTTGGTCTCAAAGAAACAAAGTTTGGCATCATTAAAGGCTGCTGCTTATGATTGGAAGCAGAGAAAAAAGCTATTGAGATCTCTTGGAGCATGCAAATATGTCGTAGCAGAATACGATAAGGTCAAAAGAATAGTAATTCCTGCTGGAAGAAATCACCTATTGTACGTAACTACCTCGGCATCCCTAGATCACAACAAAGTGATTCGTAAGGTACGATCTTTTAGATAACCGTACGAATAAAAAATTTTTTATTTTTTGTTAAATTCACATTAATCGATACGCATTTTGTAGTTTATAGATCGTGATTTTCCTTGGATTATTTACTTTTGGAGTTTTCGTCTTCCAGTTCCTCTTCCAGAGCTTACCCACATACCTTTTGTAGATTTTGTTGGTGAGCTTGGGATGTCACCGAATTTGATTTTAGCTGTGCCTCTCCCTACTGAGATGTATTTGTCTTTAGACCCTTCTTTTCTTTCTGCTTGGATTTTTTTGAACTCTTCTCCAGACCATTTTTGCCCTTGATCATCTACTTCAATAATTTTGGTTCCTCTTCCGCTTCTAACTTTAATTTTTCCCATTAATATTCAAATATTGTATAAAAATTCTACTTAATAAAATTTTTAAAAATCCAATTTTGGGACTTTCAAAGTCCATCTAAGTGGTTTATGAGGAATTTAACAGTGGTTGAAGGAGGTAAAAAGTCTAGGATCTCCCATTTAATTTCAAAGCCGGAAAATCTTATTTACCCTAGTACATTGTATTCATTTTTTTCTTTTTTCTCATATCCTTTTCTTTTGATGATGATTCGTTAGAATAATCATAATCTGGATATAGTTTCATAAACCTGTTTTCAATTGATTCCTCAGAAGATTCCTCATCAATGTTATTAGAATATTCCATCTAAAATCGAGCTCTTTTCCATATTCTACTTTACTCAGAGATTTAAACATAAAGAATTTTCAATTTAAATACCCACAAAGGGGCTAGGGAGTTCTGATATAGACAAAATAAAAAAACTTCGTCTAGTTTAGGTCAAAATATTTCGGAAAATTGGATCAACAAATTAGATTCTTCGGTTTATCTCTAATTTCCTAAATCATGAGAAAATGAAAAATATTGTATACATTGTAATTTTTACTGTTCTTCTAACCTCAACCTTGGGTTTGACCTCACAGGCCTATGCTGAGGAAATTGTACTATCTGCAGAAACCAAGTTTTTGGAATATAGGTATAATCAAACCCCTTCAATTTCGGGAATCGTAACAGATTTGGATGGAAATCCCTTGTCGAGGGTTCAGGTATTTGCATCATTTCCATATGTGAAGGATGAAATATCATCAGATATTGATAATACCGGACCCTATGCAACGACATTAATTGGAATTACAACATTTAGTGATGGAAAATTTTTGTTAAGCCCAAAAAATCCTAGTCCCGCAGGAGAACATACCATAAAGGTTACTGCAAAACAAGACAAGATGGAAGAAACTGTTTTAGTCACCTATAATGTAAAAGAAAATCCAAGAATTGCAAAGTCAGTAACGGAATCAATGATTGTAACTGAATCTAACAACTTGTCAATGAATCTCTTAGAAAGGCAAATGGAGACTCAAAAAATGGAAATAGAAGAAAATTCCAAAATTTCGAAGTCAGTAAAGCAATCAATGATTTTAAATGAATCCGACAACTTGTCAATGAATCTCTTAGAAAAGCAAATGGAGACTCAAAAAATGGAAATAGAAGAAATTCCAAATATCATAAATAAGGAAAATGAATCGCAGCAATTAATAGAAAAGCAACGTCAGGACGCTAAACAAGATTTAGAAAATGACCTGATAAGTTTTGAGAAAAAACATGAGATAAATTCTCCCAGAAACGCTTTTGCAGATTTTATAGCAAAAATTGATTTGTCCCTAAGAGCATTGTTCTGGGACCAGTTTGAATTCACTCAAAATAAACATGATCAGGGCTATCAGGCAAAGATTAAAGCTTTAGAGCAAGGGAAAACATCACAGCAGGCAATGAAAATATTTCAAGAAGAGGCAGCATCCACACATGACGAGATTGTAGAATACAACGAAATGTTAAATGTAAAATATGGTTTTGCTAATCAAACAGTTCAAGATAAATTTGATAAAAAGGGAAAACTTCCTAGAACAGGAGAATAATCTTTTTCTCAATTTTATCCTCAAAATTTTAATAAACCAACACAGATAAGGTAGAATTCAACATTTACTTCCAAATATTCTTCCAGTCTTTAAATCCACAAAAACATAGATTTCTAATCTATTTCCTATGTTAATTTAAACTACTTTCGCAGCACAAATCTCTAATGATGGTGCACATTTTAGGTGAATCAGCTCATCAGTTTCAAAATTACATTTTATACAACTAAATGTTATTGCTTCTTTGCATGCTTTACACTTTTCTTTTATTTTCATTTGATTTCCACATTTTCTGCATGAATCGTTTCGCATAAGTACAATATCCTGAAATAGGATATTAAATACAGTCAACAATCGAGCTTACTAGTCAATTCCAGATTTTACCACATTCTATGAGTAAGATTCTCCATTAGAAAATCATGAAAACACAAACAACTCAAACAAAGCCTACAAGTACGTGGGATGCCATGGTCCATGCACCATTTAAAAAAGTTGTCAAGTTTGACTTGATTTGTATGGGACTTGGTATTGTAATGGGAATGGGCATTGGTGCCTTCTTAGTTACAGGAGTCTAAGGCTCCTTAACTAATTTTTTATTATACTGGGAAACAAAGTATAATGATGAAGTTTTCTCGGGTTGAACCAGCTTATACGTCCAAACATGGATGTAGATTAGTCTGGGAGGGTAAAGATGAAGATGATTCGGATACTGTAATTCTAAATAAGGAAGAATTGGAGTCTCTAGTTGAAATTTTAAAGAAAAATGTCACTGGAACTATACCGCTTGAGGACCAAACAAGTTCAATTTTGATAAATTCGGATGTTACACAGTTTACTTTTCAGGACCATAGACAGCTTGAGGCAGACACATTTGAACTCCAAAAACAAATCCTAGAATTTGCAAAAATCCCTCATGAACCTCAATACATTCACATTAGTTCTAAAGAATTTTATCCCTCAGTATGGATTAGAAAAGAAGAATCCAAAAAGGAGAAGAGTCCTGAGTCGAAAAAACAAGCTCCTTCAAAACAATCACTTTTGCATGCCATTTTATTTTCAAAGCCAGGTAAGAGTGATCAGCCATTAGCAGAATCCGATATTTTTAAAATATTTGCATCAAGACGATCTACAAGAAAATTTTCCAAGGCCAAAGTGGAGGAATGGAAGGTTGACAAAATTTTGGCTGCAGCAGATACTGCTCCTACTGCAGGAAACTTTCAAGGTCTGAAGATATTTTTAATTAAAAATCCTACAACCAAGGAAGCCCTAGTTGAAGCGGCAAATAAGCAACCATATGTAAATGCGCCTGTTGTCTTGGTGTTTTGCATGGATCCAGCTAGGGTAAATCTAAAATTTCCTAAAGACATTTTAGAAAAATTTTCCTTGCAAGATGCAACTCTGGCTGCAGCTTATTCTCAGATTGCAGCTTCTGGTCTTGGTTTGAGTTCAATTTGGATTGGAATGTTTGATGAGAAGGAGGTACAAACTATCATAGGAACCGATTTGAGACCTTCCTCAATTCTATGTATTGGATATCCAGATAAGAAAAAACCTCCAAAATCTAGAAGAAAGCTCAAAGAATTAATTGAGGTAATTGAATAGATGAGGGAAAAGAAGTTTAGAATCAGGAAATTGTCATCTAATTTTTAAGTGATCAATTCAAAGATGATTACTCATGACTGATATTATTGATGAGACTGCAAATTATGTCTTAGATCTTGCTAGCCCTCAAAGATTAAATATTTTATTTGAATTACTTAGTAAAAATTCAACCCCAACTGAAATTGCAAGGAAGTTAGAATCTACCAAACAAGAGGTTCATAGAAATTTTACAAGATTGGTTGAAAGTGGACTAATTGAAAAAAATATGGACGGTAAATATTCTCTAACTACTTTTGGAGAGGTTGTATGTACTCAAGTACCTACCATAGTATTTTTTTCCCAGAACAGAAAATATTTTGAAGAACACAATCTTGGAGATATTCCTCACAAATTCAAAATGCGTTGTGGGCAACTTGCAGGAGGGAAGCACATAAAGGGTTTCTCTAAAGTAATGGAAAAGTGGAAACTAATTTATAAAAATTCCAACGAATATATTTACGAAGTACTATCAGAGGTTCCTCTTGATCTTATTGAACCACTCGTGAAACAAATTAAAAAAGGGGTAAAATTCAATTACATTTTTTCAGAATCTGCCGTTATCCCACAAGGACGGAAAACCCTTCTAAAAAAACTAGGTTTTGATAAACTAATGGAAAAGGGATTGGTTGCAAGAAAAATGAAAAAAAATGTTCAAACGATTCTGGTTTTAAGCGAAAAGGAAGCTTGTGTTCTGTTTCCAAACATGGATGGTGAATCTGATCTTAGTGAGATGTTTTATTCGGATGATCCCATGTTTCATGAATGGTGTCTTGACTATTTCAGATATTCTTGGTATGGTTCAGATTTTTTTGAAGAGAGTAAATTAACTGAATCGTAGTCTTCAAAAATTTCAATTTTTTCTAGCTAGTAATGGCTGTTAAAATTTTGTTGAGTTTGATTGGTTTTTTTAAACATGATTGTACGCCTTCCTTTTTTAATAGATGAGAAACCTCACCGTCAGTAAAAGCCGTGGCTGAAAAAATTACAATTTTTTGATCTTTTAACTTTTTTTCTCTTTCCAATGAATGAATGATATCAATTCCACTAAATTCAGGCATGGAAATATCTAAAAGAATAGCATCGTAATTTTGATCTTTAATTTTTTGAAGACCATCAAGGGGATCATTTGTTGCTACGTTTTCTACTCCATTAGAACTAAGATACCTTGATAGAAGACTTGTTATATCTTGATTATCATCAACTATGAGAACTTTCATAATTAAACAGAAAGATAATCTTATTTAGAGAAATGTTTGTATGATATGTTACGAAAAAAAAGTTTCTTTTTCTTTTAAATCAAATTTGAGAAATATGATATTAAAGAGAGAAAAATAATTTTAAAGGTTAAATTTCTAATAAACTAGGTCGCGCTTGACTTCAAGTTCCCCTGTGCTCTCAAATTTTACAACATCCATCGTCTTTTTTTGGATAGAGTGTATTCCAAAATCTAATAGTTCTTTGTAATCTTCCTCACTAAATTCAAGCTGGCTGACAATCATCACCTTTTTGAGTTCCGATGGTCTTTTTTCTTTCAAATCTTTCAAAAACTGCATTCCGCAATATTTTGGCATTAACATATCAAGTAGTATCAAGTCGTAATCGTTTTTGATAACAAGTTCCAATCCCTTTCTTCCGTCGTTGACTGTTTCAACTGAGTGTTTTTGGAATCCAAGAAGGTCTGAATACAATTGACAAATCATTGGCGAGTCCTCTACTTGTAATATTTGCATGATTTTTTATCAAAAGTGTGGTATTTAGAATATTGTCAGTTTGAAAAGTTACATGCAATTTGGAGTTTTTTGTGCCTAGATAATCCCTTTAATTCAATTTAGGATTACCTTCTTTCGGTTTTTACCTTTTTTTCTACTTTTACTATAGACTTCTGATTTTTATTGACCGTCTAGAATAAACCCAACTTCCTTTAGAATGGAGATTACTTCTCTAAGGGAGTCATTGTTTATTTCGGCCTCAGTAAAACTCATAATATTTTATTCTAGATTTGATACTTAAAGAGGATCTTTTGTAATATTGTTGATTTACGCAAAATCAAAAATTCCCTCACAAAATTATTTGCATGTAAAATGATTTTGTTACAAGAATGAGGAAATTTCATATCCTATCTAAAAAAATGTCATTTTCCTTGAAAAGAATAGAAAAATTAGGATAATTTATCAATCCTTTATGGAATATGAAGTATGCTGATGAAGGTAATTTTTTTTATGACTCTTTTTGCCGTTGGTATCATCCTAATTCCACTTGATCAACAGTCTGCATTAGGTTTATCCTGCGTCGCTCCAAATGTTACAAAATCGTTTGAAGAGTCGGATTTTGTATTTGCTGGTCTGGCTATATCAAAGGAATACCTAAAGCCAACTGATGACCATACACTCATAGCTGAAACTACATTCTCTATTACAGAATCCTTCAAGGGCAGCTACCAAGAGTTGGTGAAGATATCATCTAACGAAAAATTTTGGGGTATTAATTTTACAGAAGATCTTGAGTATTTGATTTTTGCAGATTTGATAGACAATAAAATAGTATCTCAAATATGTGGTCCTACGTCCCCCATTCAATATTCAAACATTGATCTAGTTCGAGAATTATCCATAGATCATTCTAAAACTCTATTTGAAAAGTGTGTTATAGGAAAATATGCAAAGGATTTTGGTCTAGGCAACTGGATGGTAACAACACGTAACTTTGAAAACAATTTGTGTATTATGAATATTTATTGGCAAGCAGAGGCTGATACTGTAGAATATTTTTGTAAAGTTCCTTTCGCAGAATTAACAAATTCAGATTGGAAAATATATTCACATCCATTATTGGATATGGAAAAAAATTGTTCAGTAATTAAAAAAAATTCCTTGTTACAAAAAGATGTTAATTATGTCCTATCTCCAAAGAAACAGCTAAAGTTGGGATTAGACCACCAAGAAATCTCATGTAAAGACGGCAGGGATTTAGTTTTCAAATCTAGGGATAATTCTCCTGCTTGTGTAAAACCGTCAACTGCTCAAAAATTGGTGGAAAGAGGTTGGACAATATTAGGAAATCCTTAGGCAAAAAATAAATTCAAATAAACACGAAGGGCTGTCAACCATTTAAAATTTTTAAATTTTAATATGACCTATGATTTTCAATAGTGATATTTTGTCTTTCATTGATATATGCAAAAATTTAGTTTAATTTTGTTGAAAAAAAAATCGGAAAAAATTTTGGAGGATATTCCTGTAGAATTAACTTCAATAATTAAAATCCCCATAACAATTCCTCCAAATACTTCCATTTTAGAGGCAAGAGATATCATGCTTCGACATCGAATTGGAAGGTTAGTTATAGAATTTGGGAAAAAGCCGGTAGGAATTATCACTGAAAAAGATCTTGCCAAAAGTGTCTCAATATTTTCTGGAAAACCAATAGGAAAAATCCTAGTCGTGGATGTAATGTCAAAAGATCTAGTCACGATTACTCTTAATGCCTCAATATATGATTGTGCCAGGCTGATGAAAAAGCATGGAATAAGCTCTGTTGTTGTTGTAAATAAAAAGAATAAACTAGTTGGGATTGTAACGAAAACTGACCTTGTATCAACCTTTTTGGTTCAAAGTACAGCCTCGCTAAAAATTTCAAAAATAATGACAAAAAAAGTAATTACAGTTTCTCCGGATGAATCAATATTTGAAGTAGAAAGTGTGTTGTTTAATAATAAAATTAGAAGGGTAGTTGTCACTAAAAATAAAAGTCCGGTAGGGATTATTACATACCGTGATTTTATTCCTGCAAAAACATTTGATATGTACAAGGAATTTACAGATCCGTCTGAAAGGGCCGAAATAGCACAAAGTTCTCAGATAAATGAATTTAATGTAAATCGACTAAGCTATCTTCTTACCTTTTCTGCAAGAGATATCATGACAAAAAATCCCTTTGTGGTGTCTCCAGATGCAGTTGTTTATGTTGCCGCGATTTTGATGATAAGACATGGTATTAGTGGAATTCCGGTTATAACAAATAAAAAATTAGTTGGAATAGTAACAAAAACAGATATTGTCAATATCTTGGCAGATGTTTAAGTCATGTTTTAATTTTTTTTAATACTGTCCTAAAATAGCCTGTTCCGCATTAGGGCTACTTATGCACCCTTTTTAGTTGAGCACTTGACACTAAGGTTTGAAAATTATTGTATAATTTTTAACAATTTTCTTGAGGTATAGGCATTTTTTCATGAATTTCAATTTTGCAACCTTCCTTATTTTAGACATCTATTTCTAAAACTGAATTTATTGCAAATCTTAAATTATTGGATAGAATGTGTTTAAGAAATTGGTGATGCTAGATGACCTTAGGGTTTGCAAGTTGTGTGGCAATATATTCTCAAAAAGAGCAGGTGTGACCATCATAATAGAATGTCCACAGTGTAAGGGAACCAATTTTGATTCCGTTACCATAAGTAATGATGAACTAACTCAGGAATAATGCTTAAATCAAAATTTCTTGTCCACGGAAGTAGCTAAAATGAAATTTAATCTTAGAAGATTTGGAATGGCTTTAGGGCCTTTTCTATTTTTTCTAATTTTATTTATGCCAACACCAGAAGGAATGTCAGATACTGCAAAAGCTGTTTTGGCAATTTCGGTGTGGATGATTGTGTGGTGGATTACCGAAGCAATTCCTGTTTATGCTACCGCCCTACTTCCTATGGGGTTAATTCCACTACTTGGTATTTTGCCAGTAAAGGAAATTGCGGCAGAGTACATGCATCCTATAATTGTACTGTTACTTGGGATGTTTATGATAGCACTAGCTATCGAAAAGTCAGGCCTACATAAAAAAATTGCATTTGAATTGATATCCATTTTTGGATATTCTCCAAAACGTATAGTCTGGGGATTTATGATTACAACTGCATTACTTTCCACTGTTGTGATGAGCACTACAGTTGTTTTGATATTACTTCCAATTGCTGCTATAATTTTGACTGCATTATCAAAGACAAATTTTGTTACAACAAAATTCAAGGTTATTTTCATGCTATCAATTGCTTATTCCTCATCGATTGGAAGTGTGGCAACCTTGATTGGTGCACCACCAAACTTACTCTATGCAGCAACTGTTATGGAAATGTTTTCACATAGGGTAACCTTTGCAGAATGGTCGTTGCTTGGGATGCCACTTGCGTTTTCAATGTTAATCCTTTGTGGATTATACATGAATGCACAAATTGGAAAAAGCAATTCAGAGACAACATCTGAAATTAAAAAAACTATGTTGTTAGAAAAAACAATGGTTGGAAAAATGACAATGGAGCAAAAAACTGTACTGGTGGTACTTGTAGGTGTACTATTCTTGATGTTTACAATTCCTTTATGGCAACCCGAGGATTCTTTTATTACAAGTTCAGTAATTGCTATTTTGGGTGGGATCTCTCTTTTTATTCTGCCAAAAACTCGTTCTGAAAGCTTGATGAATTGGGCTGGAATTGAAAAACTTCCTTATGGATTATTATTTTTACTTGGTGGTGGATTTGCTCTTTCCTTGGCGTTTGTAGATTCCGGGTTAGCTAATTGGATTGCTCATTCCCTTTCATTTGTTGGAAACTATCCTTTTGAATTTGTAATCATCGTTTTGGTTGCAATGATAATGTTTCTAACAAATGTCAAATCAAATACCGCAACAGCTGCCATTTTTATTCCTATAGTGGGAACTATGGCTGTACTAAACGGATGGACACCGTTACCAATTTTGTTTGCAATTACTGTTGCAACTTCATTTGCATTTCTTTTACCCATGGGTACTCCCCCAAATGCCCTCATTTATGAAAAAGCACAAATCTCCATTAAAGCCATGGTAAAACATGGTATAGTTCTTAACATGATGGCAATTGGCTTGATCTCAATATTTACAATATTCGTATCTGTAAAATTTCTTGGCCAATAATCAGCCTGCTGATTTATTTACTAATTACTTGAAAGAAGCCTGTGTATAAAAAAATCTTAGTGCCACACGCAGGTACTCCTGGAGGGGATTTGGCTCTAAAGCATGCTATCCATATTGCAAAAACATCATCGGCTAAAATTATTATTTTACATGTAATTGAAGAAATACAACACCCAATTACCTTTGCATTGGGAGCATCTGAAAGAGAGGATCTCCTGAACAGTATCAAAGAGGCTAATGAATCGCTAAGAAAAGAGATGGAAAAAGTTATGGTGATTCATAGTCAACAATGCAAAGATAACAATATTGATGTAGAAATTCTAGTTAAAATTGGCGATGCAGCAGAGATAATTCTCAATCTTGTGCAAAAAGAGAACATTGATCTTGTAGTAATGTCAAAACGAAGAAAATTAAAAGGAGTGAAGAAATTATTATCCCTAGGTAGTGTTTCAAGAAAAATTGTAGAGCACGCAACTTGCCCAGTTACATTAATTGATATAGAAAATAGCCGAGATTAACTAAATAATTCTCTCATTATTTAGTGGAAATTGGTGTTGGTAGGCATGGAATTTATGTTAATTTTGCATTAATTAGGAAAGTAATTTTCCACAATGGATACAGTAGAAAGATCCGTTAGGTTGACGATAATGTTTACATTTAACAAATTGTAAATATGACATAGATTATCTCCAAATTTTATCGGGGTAATAAACCAATGAAGGTAAATTAAATTACACTTTAGTAATTATTTTTTCTAAATTAGCTGTTCCTAAAAAATAATTTCAAATAAAATAATAAGATTTACAGGAATATTTTAGCAGCATAAACGGATCTAGATTTAAATTCAAATTATTCTGGTTTAAACGAAAGAAATTTTCTTGCACAGACGGTACTACAAAATTCTTTGTCATTATTTAGCAATTTTTTGCAAACTAAACAAAATCTAATACTTGACATACCTTTTTAGAAAATAATAGCTTAGACATTCCATCTCACAAAATTCACCATTAAATAATTCAATTTCCTTTCCACAACTTTTACAGTTAAAAATCATAGCATTGCCCCGTTTATTGTCATAACGTTCATTGTTAATTTAGAAGTTTTTTCAATACAGTATTCACATGGAACAAATCCTTCTTTCCTGGCTTGGTCAAGAACATCTGGGGTAAAGTAAACGCTATCTCCTTTTGTTATATCATAAATATTGCATTTTGGTTTCATTACTGCCAAATGATGTACAATCATGTCAAATTTATTCCCAAGATAGCCTGCCATATTTTTTAACACCTGATTGAGGAAAAAATTTTATTTTCAAAGTTGGCAAGATTAAAGTTAATTTTGGTTTCGGGATTCTTTGATCTTTTCTCATTAAGCTTTTCAAGTTCTACTAATGCTTTACCCATAAAACCTGAAGAAGAGCAATAGATAAAATCGATTAATTGTGTTCCATGTTCCCCATTTTTGAGGTCATCAGCTATATTGTAGAATTTGGTAATTTCTTGTTTTGTTACGGCTTTCTCCTTACTTTTGTTAAATGCAATCGCAATATACATTTCATTTTCTTTTACAGCTACCGGAATCTCATAGTTTTTTCCAGAATTTCCTGGAATCATTTCATTGATCAATATATCACATTTATGGTAAATACTAGACACATAAGCATAAAATCTATACTGGGCATATTTTTTTAGGTTATCTTTATCACACTTTACAAATATTTTGTACAATAATTCAATAGCTTTTTGATTCAGACTTTGTAATTTTTTATCGGTTCTTCCTTTTTTTGAAAGATCTGAATTACATTCTTTTGCAACAAGTTCTAAAATAAAATTTGGTAAGGCATATTTTTTTAGAGTTTCGATGTGAGGTCCAACTTGAGATGTACCAAATTCTGGAAAATTATTTTTAGGCATTTCTTTCACCTATGTTAAATTTATAGCATGTGGGCAATAAAAAAAATAAACTTTTGTGCAGCTTCAAGATTCTATCTTCCTGTTCTTTCAATTTAAGGTTCCATTCCAAAATAAGTAAATAAAATAGAAATTCCAACTATTACAAAAATCATTATAGCATATGATGGTGAATTTCTTAATCTGTGTTTTAGCTTTAACAATTATGCTACCACCATTTCTTTTATTCTAATCCTACCTATCCCAATCTTACAATTATGACTAAGAAACTCTCCAGAAGAATTCTCGAAGCCGCCATTATGGGTATATGTATAATTATTCATAAAGGAAGCCTAGATAGACTTGAGTCTGAACGGCTCTAAATTGAACTGAATTCCAAAAAATCATTCTATTATAATTTAGTGTCTCTTGCCTATAAACGAATGTTTGTTATCGAAATAATTTAAAAAAAGAAAAAAGGTTGTTAGAATATCTATGAGATAATTGAGTTCAAAATTAATTAAACAAAACTAGCCTAAAATTTTCCACTACGATGTTTTGGTAAACATTCACGGCAATATACTGGTCTTCCTTCTTTTGGTTCAAAAGGAACTTCAGAATCTTTGCCGCAGTCAGCACATGTACATTTGTACATTTTTCTATCTTGTGACACAATTTATTGTGTTTACTCAGATATAAGAAGGGTTGTATTTTTAATAAGTTATGGGTGCATGAAAAACTCTTCTTGACATTCTTTACAGCAAAATTCGTTAATAAATAGTTCAAAATCCTTTCCACAGTTTTTACATTTAATGAACATTAAATCTCCAGCCATAATGCTTGTTTGGTCTCTGGATTGTTGTGCTGATTCCCCATGGTAACATCTAGAAATCTTTGGGAAGTTAATTGATTTTCGTTGGTCATTTTTCTTTTTACAGTCAGTGTTTGTTAGCATTTCATTACTTTTAACTAATCGAGTAGTTTTTTCATCAAAGTTTACAATCCAAGAATCTTTTCTTCTAGTGGATTTGGAGATAAAGACGGACACAGGCAAAAGTAGTTTATTTTAGAACTTTGTAGATTAATTCAACAAGTTCTGTATACTCGGTAGTTTTTATCAATTGGAGTTTTACATCATGATTGATATTTTGGAATAATGGAATTCCTTTGCCCAAGACAATTGGAATGACAGACAAAATTATTTCATCTACCAGTTTGTTTCGTAAAAAAACAGAAACTAATTCAGCACCACCAACTAACCAAATATTCTCTTCCGAAAAAGGGTCTAGTTTTCCTGTAAATTTCCCAATGCTAGATAAAAATTCTACATTTTCATCTTTTTTTAAAGCTTCATTCCCGGTAAACACATAGGATTTCTTTCCCTCGTAGGGGTATTCTCCAAATGTTAGAATTTGATCATAGGTCTTTTTGCCCATAACTACAGTATCAATTGATTTGTAAAAATCACCATACCCAGAGTCAGTACTTTTAGGCAGCCAATCAACATCTCCATTTTCTCTGGCTATGTATCCATCTAGACTAGAGGCAATATAGAGAATTATCTTTCCCATAATACATTAGAATTCTAAAAGATTAAAATAAAATCCATCCTAATTGGAGATAAAAAAAGTATTATTTGCTCAAACAAGCCTTTAACCTCTCCATGTAGATACAAAAATGTGATAGAATCATTTGAAAATACTTTTCAAAGAAATATTGAGAGCCTAGAGAACCCTGAATTCTGGAGGAATTTTTCTTCGGTTTCAACAAAAATTTTAGATTTACTAACAATTCCAACCCCTGATCCAGAAAATTTTGATCTAATTGATCCAACCAAGGTAAAAATTAGTGACTCTTTGTTTGTATCTTTGTTTCTGTACCAAATTTCAGAAAATGCTTTAATAAAAAATCAAACCATTTCTAATTTACCTAACACAAAAAAGGAATACTCATTTTCTGAGCATAAACTTCATTATATCATTACTATTCACTCAGAAAAACATACAGTTGGAATTAACGCAATGGAAAAAATTTTAGGAATTATTTACAGCAATCCCGAGGTACGTGTTTCAGAGTTAATTCAAGAAGTCCATGTGAGATTAAATTTTAAAGACAATCCAATAGATGTGTGGAATGCTATCTTTCCAGCTACTCCTTATCGTCTATCAATCCTTTTGACTGTTAGTGGTCCGGGCGTATTGTATCTAAATCCAGAAGTAAGAGCAGGAAAGGGTTTCGAATTCTATGATTCTAAAAAATAACACAAATCAGTTTATTCCATGACTAAGAGGTCTTTTATTAAAAAACTAAAATTTTAAAAATCTTCTATCCTAGAGATTGCCTTTACTACATCGGTTTTACTAATTATTCCAGATGTTTTATCACTAATTTTCACTCCTACTCCACTAATATGATTCTCAATCATTTTGGCACAAGCCATAACTACATCATCTTTATAATCAACAGAGACCACATTTTTGTTCATAATGTCTTTTGCCATGGTAGTGTAACCAAATCCTTTTCCCATATGTAAAAGTGAAGTTTCAGGATAGTCATTATACTTTAGAGTATTCAAATGCCCATACTTTATAGCCAAGGGGAAAAAATTCTTTAGAGTTAAAATTCCTTCTAATTCATTATCTTTATTTTCGAGGAAAATTCTTGAGATTTTTTCTTCTGCCATTCTCAAAATTATCTTATGTAGTAATTCATTTGAATTCATAAAAAAATAGGAAATCGTCATTAAATCCCCCACCTCGTGATGGCCAAGATAATTTTTCTCATAATATTTTACAAGGTCGGTTTTGGTTACAATCCCCGTTAAGTTATTATCAGAAATTATTCCCAGTGAGCCAATTCCTTTATCTGCCATTATTTGGGCACATTTTTTAATACTGG
>JBFIPZ010000006.1:0-32750 GCA_041609855.1 Nitrosopumilaceae archaeon
ACTTTGCATATTTTTCAATCTGATCCAAATATGTCTCGGTAAAGGCTTGGGAAAATTCTTGAAATGATTTCAGCACTCCTTGATCAATGTTTAGTTTATCAAAAAATTCTTTTTCAGAAATATAACAAGTACCATACAAATCGTCTATTGTGTGTAGATATGCCGTATAAAGATCAGAGAATTGTTGGAATTTGGCAGGCGTTTGTGATTCAAATTTTTGAATAATCTTAGAGGTATTGGTTTTCAGTAAATCACAAACAGAAATTTTTTCTACCAGTTTGGTTTCTGGTACAGTTTCAGTTTTACTCATGATAAGTAAAGGCGTTTATTGTTTTTATTCTTATTCCTAAATTCATTCTAAATTTATTGACTTAACTTAGAGTTTTCCAATTCTAAGATATTTAGGATTTTTTGCAAAAGAATTAAAATTGAAAAAGAAAACTTATTCCTCAACTATGAACAAACCTATCATTCCTGCGTCTGCATGACTTACCACATGACAGTGGAACAACCACATTGCAGGTTTGTCTGGTTTTACTATGAATGTTTCAAGGGTTCCTTGAACCAAGGGAACAGTGGTTCCCTGAATGTTTGTTCCTCTCTGAACTGCAGTCGATGTCATCTCCAAACCGTGTAAGTGAAACGAGTGAATTACATCTCCAAGGTTTATGACATGAAACTGGACTGTTTCTCCCACTTTTCCCTTGAACACCGGCATTGTGTAATTGAATTGTGCAAAAACTCCCTCAATTCCTTGTTCTTTGAATATTTCTCCTAGTGCGTGTTCCCCACCTGGCATTCCCTTACCATTCATGATAAAATAAGGAGTAGGACCTGAACCGGTTCTCTCAACATCAAAACCAATCTCACCCATAACGATAACAATGTCTTTATCAACATAGGTTTTAGGAGGATCTCGCTCTACAATAATTGCTCCGTACAAACCTTGTAAAATATGATCTTTGATTCCACGCCCTTCAGAGGAGGCATGATCGTGAAAGAAGGTGGTTCCCCAATTATCCATATTATACTCATAGGTCCATTCTCCCCCAGGAGGAATCATGGAACCTTCACCAATTCCGGTTAGGACATTTACTGGTGAGCCATCATGTTTCATGTCATAGTCAGTCAGGTGAGCGTGAAAACTGTGAGTAAGGTTGTGATTGTTTATTACTTTAACACGTAGTAATTCACCTTGATTTACTTTGAGAGTTGGTGCTGGGACAGTTCCATTGTATGTCCAAGCGTGCCAAATTGCATTATCTGAAACTTGAATATCAGTGGCCTCAATTACAAGAGTATATTCACGAACCTTTTGCTCTTCGGCCTCAACTAAAAGAGTATTAATTTCCTCAAATACCTCTTGTGTACTAGAATCTATTTCTGTAGAAAATTGATCCTCATCACTAAATACTACTGCAAATATTGCAAGTAAGATTGGAATGGCTACTAATCCATATTTTAAACCCATATTTTTTGTTAAAAATTTTATTCAATTAAACTTGGGTTCTCTTCTTAATGTTAATAATTAGAGATTGATTCTTATTGTATCGTAATCAAATTAATTTTTATAGAATTCTATAAATTATCTATCTTATTTTTAAAAGAAATCTTACGTAGTTACTAGGACAGGAATGTTGGCATTTTGTACTAGCGTATTTGAAACACTTCCCAATGATGTGCTGTTGGTTTTTGTAATTCCTCTTCTACCCATAATTACAACATCAAATTTTCCTTCTTTCATAAAATTTAGTAGTTCTTTGGTTGTATTTCCATAAAGGATTTTTTCATTAAGAGTAATTTTTCTTTTTGCTGCTTCGTGTTCTATTGGACTTAAAAATTCCAATTCATGACGAAGGATTGAATCTTCATGTGGTCGAATAATTTTAGCTACAGTTTCATCATAGGATATTACATGTACTAAAGTTAATTGAGCACCTGTTAATTCTGCCATGTTAAGGGCCTTGCTTAAAGCTCTCTTTGAGTGATCAGAGTCATCATATGGAACGAGAATATTTCCAAATATTTTTGCCATGAGAAAAATATTAATTAATTGGTTATTAGGGAAGTAGACAAATATCAAAATTGATAAGAATCTCTGAATTGGCTTCTGGTAAATATATTATCTGTTGACAAATGAGGAATTTCAAAATTAAATTTAAAAAAAATTTTATACACCTCTTTAATTGAGAATTATCATGTTGGAAATGATAATAAATATGGTTGCTCAAAAGGCGGGAATTAGCCCGGAGATGGCAAAAATGGCTATTCCACTAGTTTCAAAATTCCTCTTACAAAAATCATCACCAACCCAAGCCTCAGGATTACTGTCTTCATTACCATCTGATCTTACTGGGATGTTTTCAGACAATGAAAAAAAAGATTTTACCTCAAAACAACAAGATTTGACAGAAGACGACCTTATCAATAAACTCGATAGTCAGTGTGGTATTAATGACAAGACCAAATCCAAAAAAGTAGTAACTGAGATAATGAAAGCTCTACAACCAAATTCAAATCAACAGCAAGGAGATTTGTTTGGAGATACGTTAGGAAAAATAGGTAAAAGTGATTTTAATCCATTTGGTTAAAGGATTATCGATCGATTTCTCATTATAACATTAAAATAACTTTTTTTAAAATTTTATCAATTAAATTTCTTAAACAATCCTTTTCGATAATTCAATTAACTTATATTTGTATGAAAATTAGCTTTTTTGGGCATAAATAAATGAGAAAAGATCATTCAAGTTGTTTTGTTTTAAAAGAGTCTTTTAAAATTTTCACATTTTTTGCTGTTTTAATTACCATTGGAGGAACTTTTGATCAGGTTGCTTTTGCCCAAGAAATTACAGAAAATGTTTGGTTGGCTCCAACTACTAATGCCTTAACTACATTCTTTAACCAAGTTGCTGAATCCCTACCAAAAATCATTGCTGCAATTATATTATTAGTAATAGGTTGGATTGTGGCATCAATAATTGCCAAAGTTATTCAAAAAGTTTCTGCCCTTACACTCAAAACAATTAACAAAGATGAAGATGAAAGCAGCGATGACGCATTAACAAAGATTACATCCTCAAAAGGTTCTGCTAAATTAATTAGTACTGTCGTAAAATGGTTTGTTTTCCTGTTCTTCGTTATGGCAGCGGTAAATGCCTTAAAATTTGAGCAACTCACCGCAGCCATGACCAATTTATGGTTATGGATTCCAAATCTATTAGCATTTGTTCTCATCATAATAATTGGACTGATGCTTGCCAAATTTGTTGGAAAATGGGTTGAGCATGAAATCCAAGAACACAATTATGGAAATCCTAAATATTTTGTTTTAGCAGTACAAGTAATAATTTATGCCATTATCTTTGCAATTGCTCTTACACAACTTGGAGTCGGCCAGCAAGTAATTTCAATCCTCGTTTCAGCCTATGCTTGGAGCATTGCTGGTGGAATAGGTGCAGCAATAGCAATAGGGTTGGGATTTGCGCTAAAAGATATAATGCCTGGAATAATAAGCTCTCAATCCAAGAAGCGTTTCGTTCTAAAAATAGGTCAAAAAGTGCAAATAGGTGACGAACGAGGAACCGTTACTGCAGTGGAGATGTTACACGTTATACTTTCCAATGAAAATAATGAAAGTATTGTCATCCCTACCAAGGATCTTTCTAACAAAACTATACGGATCTTTGGAAAAACAGATTAAGATTTTTAATTTTTTGTTTAACAAATCAAAAGTAAAAAAAGATGCATTAAATTTTTTATTTAGCTAAAATTCGTGAAAATTATTTGAAAAAAGTTTTAGATTGCTGATTCGCCTTTTTCTTTTGTACAAATATCTAAAGCATCTTCAACATTAGTCACAAAAACTTTGCCATCTCCTTTAGTTCCAGTACATGCTACATTTGCAATTGCATCTAAAACTGCATCTACTTTGGAATCTGGTACAACTGTAACTATTGCTTCCTTTGAATAATATTGTCCAACAAGTGGAGCTTCTGCAGCACCCTGTCCTTGGGTATGCCAAATAGTCACACCGCCAACCCCCACTTTTTTGATTGCAGTCACTACACTATCTCTCATTGGAGGTGAAACAACGGCTTCAATTTTTTTCATTGCTTTTATTTCTCTTTTGAGCCTTTTTAAATAGGTTATCAATTATCCGATCTGATTTTCAATATTGAAATTATTCATTTCTTTTCATGATTTTTGAATTTCAGAAATTCCAAGATTTATTCTTTCAAGAAGAAAATGTTGGATCTTTGTAAATAACTTCGTTTAGTAAGGCATCGAGAATCTGCTTTTGACCTCCCGCATTATCAATTGTTACCAACAAAATTCTGCCATTAGGCAATGGCATTGTGACTCTCCGTAATTTTTCATAAACTGCTAATGTGTAAAGACCTCGTCCAATCTCATCAAAATGTTTCATCCTAGATTTCCAAGCAGATGCTGCATGACGTAGAGTATCTTTTGTAGATTCTGGTGATAAGAAAAGATTAGCACCTGCCCTTGATTTTGAAGCAATCATGTTACCATCTAAATCGCTTATTGCTACGAATCTAATATTTTGATCAATTTCCAAGATTCGATCTAGTTGGGAAGTTTCAGACATCTCTATTTTTATTATAAGTGCTAAAATTTAAAGTTGATTCTTTCTGCCTAAACTAAATTTCAAATAAAGTATTTGATTTAAAATTGGAAAAATTGATTTATGTGTAAAGAATTTATAGAAAATATGGGATTATTTTCTCGAAAAACCAAGATAACCATTACTAATATCTGTCCAAAATGTAATTAGATTTTTTCAGATCCTCAAAAAACTTTACGTCATATCGCTAAGGCCCATAAACCAAAACGTAAATTTGAATGTAATTCATGTAGATGAAAGTAAAATGGAATAAAATCGTGCAAGTTTTAATCAATTTTTAAATTTTTAAAAAATTTTAGGTTTGATTTTGGTAATAAAGTTTAATGACTTTATCAACTACGAGATTTGTATCTGCATCTTTTTCAGTACTAACTAAAAGCAAGTGATCATCTCCTAGATAAAATGAAAATCGTTTCACTTTATCGTATTCAGCTAAAGTGTAAATGGTTTTTCCTAACCATTTTGACATTTCTTTTCTTGACTTCCAATCCATAACGGACAGATTAACAAGCTCATTTTCCTTATGATCAGAAAGTAGGTTTGAAACTCCTTCACGCATACCACCACCAAGACGAGAAGCCCACTCATCGTATACAGTTGCAAACCGAATTTTAGGGTCTGCAGCTAAAATTTGTGAGCAAAAGATCCCATAATCCATAGAGTTTCCACGTTTTCTTAATTATTAGAGTTTTATTTTTCCCGAAAATACCTTTTCAGAATTGAAAAGTCAATTTGTAAGGTGCCTGAGATATTGTCAATCAATTCGTTGACTTTCTGAAACTTTCCAGCAATGATCATATGTAAACAAATCTGCACCACCTAATCGGTCAATCCAATCAGGAACTGTAGCATCAGTACATTGTTGGGTAACCTTATCTGCATATATTTGAAAAACTAGCCATAAATTTTCAAATCCAACTTCTTGACCAATAGCCATAAAATCTACTCTCTGATTAGCAATTCCCGCATTTTTTTGTATATCCTCAAAATACTCTTTTTGGATTTTTACATCATCTATTGTGCCTAACCTAGTTAGGTGACCACCAATAAAGGTATCAAAGTCATATTCTAAAATTTTGTCATGTGCATATAGAAAAAACGGAACGTCTTCGGCCATTGCTAAATCTTTGAATGGCACCCATCCAGGAAAAATTACATCCACCAACATTAAGACTTTTTGTTGTGGTGCATAGATGAAAATGTTTCCAGGATCGTGTATTGGTCCGTGATATTCTAATTTTAGAATTTGATTTCCTACTTCTAATGTATAGTTATCTTCAAATGTTACTGAAGGTATTGGTCTGTTGGGGTCATCTCTAAGTTTTAATTGTTCAGCAGTCCACTTATGTGAAATTATTGTTGCATCTTCAGGAAACAAATTAGCAGCTCCAATATGATCACTATGGGAATGGCTGTAAATTACATGTGTTATAGTCTCATCAGTAACGTCCGCTATAGCATTTAGATATTTTTGTCCAATTGAGGGAGGAGCATCAACTACAATAACTCCTTCCCCTGTTACAAGGAACATTCCTTGATAAGCTCCGTCAGTTACCCAATAAAGGCCATCACGGATTTCTTCAACTAAATACCCCTTAGAGTAATCAATCGCAGGACCAAAAGCGTTCTCAGGTAACTTAGCAGAAAAGGTCATTTTTTCTGGGTGGATCGAAATCATTGAAGATAATTGTTTTACAGGTTCGGCTACTCCTGACTGGTACCATTTATCAGCAGTGGAGGGATTCAGACACGCAAATTTTTCTGCATAAACTCTGTAAACTAGAATTTTTCCTTCTTTACAAAATAGATCTGAATCTTGTCCAAATGATTCTTGAATTGTAAACAAACTTACCAATAGTAGAGAAACAAAAATCATTTCAATTTTCATATATTTCCAGTAATTGGTCTTATTTTATATCTTTAACAATTTTTTTCAGTATTTTTTTAAATTTTTTTGATAGTATTATTCCTCATGATAATTTCTAAAAAATTGCCAGTTATTTTTTTAGAATTTATGTAAAGGGCATAACTTCGTCTTTTGATACTTTTTTCTCTAATTTTGGTTTTTCATCTTTTTTTTGTTTTCTTTCCATGTAGAGTATTCTATCCTTTTTGCAATTTATAGACCATTAGTAAAATTCTGAAAATTTGTACATTTTAACTGGATTTTTTAAATAATATTAAAGTTTTTAAGAAAATCACTATAATATTACAATTTATAATTATTACCATGGAAATTCAAAAATGTGAATGCCCACCCGGTTCATCTAGTTTCGTAAATGATGAAAATATGATTATTTGTAATTCCTGTGGAGGTTGGGTAGAAGGACTGTATTAGAGGGAAGAAGATGGCACAGGATTTAGAATTGCAAATTAAAGAAAGCAAGTATCCAATATGTACTCAATGCCAGAATGTTCTCCCACATTGCCATTGTAAATGCCCGTATTGTGGTAACCCTGATTGTGTATGCAAATTTTCGGAAATAAAAACGAAGTAAAGAAAATGAAAGAACCTTCAAGTCAAGACATTTAAAATCTTGAAAATGAGAAATTAAACTTGTACAATAAAATTGTAGATTTTGCAAAAAATACAAAAATGAAGGAGTAAAAAAATCAATAGTAGAATTAAGATCTGATCTAGAACTTTTGGTAGCTCTTACAAATAATTCAGATATAGACAAAATTAAACATTAAGAAATTATTGATTTCTTAAGAAGTTATTTTTACTATTTGCAAGACAAAATGGGTTATTCCAAAAATTTATTTTAATAGTTTAGATAAACCTATTATCCTCTTTTACAGTGTTTAGTACTAGATGAGTACTAGTATTTTCTACATTTGGAATACTGGAAACTTTTTTTACAAAAATACTAAGTGATTTTCTATCTTTGAATTTTCCTATAACTAAGGTATCTGCTTCCCCTGTAATATCATAAACAGCACATACATTTTCAATTTTTGCTATTTCGTGTTCTACTTCTATCATTTTCCCTTTGGTAGTTTTTACTTCAATTATTGCCGTTATATCATATCCTAATGCTTCATGATTTAATCTAATTGTGTACCCTTCAATGATTTTTTTTCCTTCTAATTTTTTTATCCTTGAAATCATTGTTACAGTTGAAACATTTAGTTTGTGAGCTAATTGTCTGGCTGATTGTCTTGCGTCAACGAGTAGATGTTTTAATATTTTTTCATCTTTTTCATCAACATCCATAGATTATAGATTATCAAATAAATATTTAAAATTTGATAAATTTTCTGTACATATGTAATACATCTAGAGATAAAATCTAAAATTCATAGTAAAATATCTTAAAAAACATCAAAATTTTTTTTAGAAATGTATTTAATTTAATTTAACGAAATTCCGTTGTCTGCTTTTGGGGACTTTTTTTAACAAATTTTAATTAATGAGTTTTGATAGATTTAGTTGTAAAAAAATTATCAGTATTTTACATGGTCCTTTAACAAACATCAAATCCTCCAAAAAGGACAAAGTTTGTAAACGGTCCTGGCTTTCATAAACCTAATAGTTTCCTTTCAAATCCTTGCTGTTGATTTTTTTTAACGATCAATTTTGTTGGCATTAAAATTGTAATAATTTTTTTTTGACAGGGGAATATCCTTAAGTAATTTTATTCCGTATAATTATTACAGAAAAAAGTCAAAGAGTTGTCACCAGCATAACTTTGATGTTATTGGTCTTAAACTCTAGGAATTCAGATGTTGAGGCAGAATATTTCGCCCAAATCTGAAACATGACTTTTTTCTAAAATTTTATTAAATTCAAAATTATATAATTAGGTGTGGGTATAAAAATAATAGTTTTTAGCAATTACCGTTTTATGGAAAGCAGCAAAAAAAGAAATCCCTACCCTTGAAATCCAATATTGGAAATAAATCACCAAATTTATTACTTTTTAAAAAATAAAATCAAAAAAGAAAAAGAGTTTTTCCCTATTGGAAGGGATTTATGAATGGACAGTTGACGATGTGGTCAGAATCCATTGGTCTTGCAAGTCCTACAGAAATTAATCCGGCTTTTTGGAAAGCATCTATATCTGCTTTGGTCTCAAGTACTGAAGCATTGTCAGGATCTTCCCAACCAATCATGAATATGCGCCACATTGGTGAATAGTTTGCATCACCAGGCGCTCCTGCTGCAATCCCTGGTTGGAATCCCATTGGACCAGAACCTACAATTCCATTACCAAATTGGAACAAGTCAACTGCTGCAGAGTTGGCAATTAAACTGGCTGATGTCGGTGCATTAACGACTCCCATCATTCCAGCGGGTGCACTTGGAGTAGCATCTGTTACAATGTAATAGATTGTCCTACCATCAGGACCCCAACCTCTATGAGCAATGAAAGTTACCGTCATCTCTTCGGTGTTTATTTCAAGTACTTGTCCTCCACCATATGGAGTATCATCTGCTAGAGTCTTGTCCTCTTTTACCATCATCTGACCTTCAGGCCAAACAATTTGTGGCATGTTCAAAACTACTGGAAGATCCGCAAGTGTAATTTCACCTGCTTCTTCTGCTGCCATTATCATTTTTTCGGAATCAAGTATTCTTGGGGTCACATCATCATTCCATGTTACATGGACATGTGATGTAAGTGCACTATAGATCTCTACTTGAGCTGGTGTACTTGTAAAGACTTCACCTTGAAATCCATGTACGCCATCTCCAATAACTCCATTTGTAAACATGTAAGTTTTTGAAAGTGCTTCAACTGGAGCATTTGCCAAAACTGGGGCAAGTTCTACTTGCCATCCTTGACTCTCTGTAATAATTTCTGCATGTGTTGGATCGCTAGAATCAGTTATGATATAGTATACTGAACCACCATCATAGAATCCCTGATGCAATGGAATTGTTGCTGGGACATTTGCTCTAGATAATGGAAGTGATTTAGTATGACTAACCATTTCTTCACCCGAAGTTATCATCACATTGTCGTTAGCCAAGACAATAGTTCCCCAACCTCTGGCTTCAATCTTTTTTGCACTAGATTCATGCAAACATGCATGATTTCCTGTATGGGTTTTCTTTACAAGAACATCTCCATCTTTACAGGTGACCATATCAATAGCAAAAGATTCAGAGATAATATTTGGGGAAACAAATACCATCAAAAGCGGAATCATTGCCAGTATAGCCAATTTCTTTGTAAAAATTGATGTCATTGTTTGCCAACAATTAAAATAGTATAAATTATTTTCACCAAGTTTTCTCTGGGATCCTGCTATTTTTGAATTATTTTTAGGATTTTTTTAGCAGTAATGTCAATGTCTACATCAGGATCTGTTGATATAAAAAGGACTTTATCCTCAACTAAAAATGTCATAGTTACAACGTTAGTCCTTCGTGCAGCAGCATAATGAACCGGCCCCAGATTTTCATCAAATTCTTGTCTAGTTCTAATTCTTAAAACTGCTTCAATGAACATTTTTTTCCTATCTTCTTCATTTTTAAGTGGGGTGATATCTTGTCGGAAGCTCCCATAAAGAAGATTTCCCATGTAATCTAAGAATCCTGCAAATCTAATTTCAGGTTCTTTGACTAACAAATCACATTTTTGTTGTAAGAAATGACTTTCTGATATCATTATTGACATTACTAAGTTTTTGGATAAATTTAATCTATTGATTTTCTTGGATGATATTATTAGAATTACATGATGCAAAAAAGCCTGAATTTAAAATAATTATTTAAAAATTATTCAATGTATAGGATCCTCTCAAAAAATTTCATAAGTTTTTCTAAATTTTCAATCATGATATTGCGCTGGCCTTAAAACTAATTTTAAAGGTTGGGCAAAATTGCCCAACCCTAGGACGCAAAGCCGACCAATAGACAAACAATTGACTCTCTACCAGCGGTTAATTTACAGATGAAATTACAAAATTTTGTTTAAAAGACTCTCGTAGGATTTGTTAGTACGAATTATTAGTACAGACTAAATACTATTTTGAATTAATAAGAATAATTGGAACTGTCACCAAACAACTAAACGTTTTTGGTCTTAAGGTCCAATAGTTAAAAAAATTCACATTAATCTATTTCCTCACATATAGGGTAAACTGGTATTCAAATAATTACGATTAATCAAAACATCACAATTTTAATAAAAACTACAAATTGTTAAAGATGAGACTTTAATCAAGTTCTATTTATGGAGAGATCCTCTCGGTTTTAAAATACTTTGAATTAAAAAACCAAAACAGTTGATATGTGAAAACTGCAGGAAATACATATGATCCTTTTCGTTTCAAGTGTAACATTTTGTCAGTTAGATATTAATAATTAAAAAATATTTGTTGAAAATTTTTTTTATTTTTTTGCAATAACAAGATCAACTTTGTAATTTAAAGTAGCTCTGGGATTTAGTTTTAGATTCCATGCAATAAATGAGGGTTTATGTGTTTCATGCATTATTTTAAATCCGAAATTTTTTAGATGTTCCCTCAATGTAGTATCATATAATGGATTTTTTATAGAATTTGTACCTCTATCATAATCATATGGATCAGTGATTATCAAACACCCATTTTGAATTTTGCCAGATATTTGTTTTAAGAATTCAAAGGGTTCAATTAATTCTAAAATATTTAGAGCTACAACTAAATCAAAATTAGTTTTTCCAAAAATAGATGAATTCAAATCCGCAACAAAATAATCAAGATTATGTCTTGATTCCTTTTTTGCAACTTTTATCGCGTTAAAAGATCGATCAATGCCAAAAACTATTTGATTTGATTTTGCTAAAAAGGAGCTTATTGTTCCAATAGAACACCCATATTCTAAGACTAACTCTGAATTTGGTAATTTTTCTAACTTGTTTTTAATAGTCGAATAAAACCTAGATCTCTGGCTTTTTTGATAAATATTTGTCCATCTTTCCTCGAGGTTGGTCCTATCTTCAACATTTTTGAATTTTCTAGCCAAGGAATTTTTTATAAAAAATTTCATTTTAGATGATACTGTTTTTGCAAGCCTTCCGCCTAACATACGTCTGTTTGAGATATAATTTGCAAAATCATCCCACAGTATTGGAATTTTTTCGATAATTGGGTATAGTGAATGACATTTTTTGCACTCTAAAATTCCTTCTTCAACTTCATTTTGTTTTTTGAATACATCAAGTTCAAGTTTTGATCCACATTTTATGCAACGTAGATAATCCAAGCTAAATTCTTTCAATAGTACATCATGCTAATTTATTTTTGAATTAATAGTTTTTCAGTTAGATTTCAAGATAATATTAAATGTAGTTCTTATCGAGAAGAATTAAAATGACAGAGTATAATGAATTTGCCGAGGCATTAATTGATCAACTCTCTGTTGAAATAAACGAAGAAAAGGAGAATTCAAATTTAGCCTTAAAAATTGATGAAGATTCTTCGTTTAATGTAACTTTTGATTCATTAGAAGACATAGCCTTTGAAATATTTCCTTGGATAAAACAAGAGATATACAATTTTACAGGATTAAAGGTTCCAGAGGAAACAAAAATAAAATTTCCAGATTTATTAGAATTAAAAAAATTAAAAGGAAAAAGAATTTTCACACACGATAAAGCAAGAATTTTTGTTGATTCCCTAGTGGATGCCATTTCAAAGGAAGATATAGGAAAAATTTCAAGTTTAATGGAGGAAGACACTATAAAATATTTAGTGTATTCAACTTATGTAAAAAATTATTTTTCAAAAATTTCTGTAACCTTTGGAGATTATTTGGATGAAGTTATTTACCTAAACAAGCCCTTTTTATCGATTTTGCCAATAATAAAATTATACAACAAAGGACCTCCGTATGAATCAGGTTTTGAATTAATAAAATCCAGCTATATCGGTGCGATTAAAATGACAATTTTAGAAGAATCTATTCATGCGATTCAAAAAAAATTACACAAAAGTAACAAAGATGCAGTAGTAAAAGTTAATGAAATCTATGAAGAATTAGCAAAAGTCATTCTTGATTTAGATGATAGTACTCTTTCAAATATATTTGAATATATGGGGTTGGAAGCGATACCTGATGAATTTCCAATAGCAAAAAGAGCAAATTTGTTTTTTGTGTTAAATCCAGAAAATTTCATCCTAGGAACTTTGCCATCTGATCAAATGGCAACAAGAGAAGGGCGAATAGATCCTAAATTATCTGAGATGATCCCACAATTATCTGATATTTACAGGAGGTGGTTAAAACCACGACAACAACAATATTCTGCAATGACGGTAATTCAAGGAATGGCAAGTTTCATGGTTAGAAATATTTTGAAAAAAGATCCAGATTTTAAAAATTATCTTTTTGTGTTTAAAGGGACTAATTTTTCCTCATTTCAGGCTCAAACTAACGTTGGAATACAATTTACAGAGACACTTTTCACAAAGTTAGGAAAGGTGGTTTTTAAAAGGTTGATCGAGGAACCGCCAAATATTACTGAATTAAAAGATTCACAATTATACCTCAACAAGGCATTACTGAAATAATTGCAAAGAAAATTCGATCCATTTGTTGCAGAATGGGTTTCTTTTGTTACAAATCCAAACTTTAACCTTGTTGAAAAATGCTTAAAGTTTGCCCAGATTTTAGATCATCCCGATTTGAATATTGAGAAATATATACAAAAAATCAATCAAATGGGTAGAACTCTTAGGGAATCGATTAGTGACGTGAAAAATCCCACATATCTAATCTCTATACTAAATGAATTTCTTTTTGATAACCTAGGTTTTGTTGGAGAGGTAGATGATTACTACAATCCAAAAAATAATTTTCTAAACGAGGTAATTGATAAAAAATCAGGTCTCCCCATAACCTTATCAATTTTGTATGTAGAAATCGCAAAATTTATTGGATTGGATTTGAAAATTATTGGATTTCCAAGTCATGTTTTGGTAAAATATAACGAAGAGATGATATTGGATCCCTTCAACGATGGGAGATTATTGAGTGTTGAAGATTTACAGGAAATATTAGATAGAAATTTTGATGGGCAGATTGATTTTGTGCCAGAATTTTTGGATGAAATGACCACAGAACAGGTCCTAGTCAGATTAGCTCGTAATTTGAAGAATTCTTATTTTCAATCATATGCAAATGAAAAAGCTTTGAAATGTGTAAATATGACTTTAGCAATAGAACCAGAATCTCCCGAAGATGTAAGAGATAAAGGAATTTTGGAGGAAAAATTATTGAATCATGATACAGCATTAAAATATCTAAACCAATATCTAGAGATCAATCCAAACGCTGAAGATGTGGATTTTATTTTAGAATTAATTAGAACAATAAAAACAAAAATTAGTCAATAATTGAATCGATGTCTTGGCCTTGTTTTATCATGCTAATTTCATGTCGGGCAATTTTATTTCTTAAGGCGTGTTTTATGATATCGACTTCACTTCGAAGTAAAGCAATCTCATCTTCTAGTTTTGCTACCCGTTCATAGATTGTTTCTGCCTCGGAACTCATGATTAATTATCATTAAAAAAATGTCTTAAAAAGTTATGGGTGATTTTATTGATGGACAGGTTAGCTTTTTGAACTATAATTCAAATTCCTGTCGGCACTTTTCACATTTACCTCTTTCTTGACCGGGTTGACCAAGAACGAAAATTTTTCCAATAGTCATGCACTCAGGACACATGCCAGTGGTCGCATTTTTTGGTCCAGTACGTATAATTTTCTGGGTTTTCCTTCGTCCCATGTTTTTACTAACAACAGCACTCTATTAAATTTAATTTTTGCAAGGCGCGGGGAGGGGGATTCGAACCCCCGTGTCCTTGCGGACATAGGATTAGCAATCCTACGCCCTACCAGGCTAGGCGACCCCCGCATAGAGAATGGTCGAATTAATGTGTAAATAAATTCATTCGTCACCAAATTGCCTGTAATTATTCACAATATCATCAATTGGTACTCGCTTTCCACCAACAATTTTTAGATCTACTTTAATCTGTTTATCTACGATCGTAATAATGTTGTAGGTGTTTTCAAATAGTCCTCTAACTCTTTCTGAGGTTGATGCTCCTGCATTTACTACCATTAGCTTACCAAAATTCCAAATCCATGGTCTATGTTTGTGTCCGCATAAAACAAGATCAACCCCTGTCTCTAGTATTGTTCGTAAAACATCCCCTGCATCTATAACAGTAAGTTGATCTGATCCTGTATCGGGAATTGCAACAAGATGATGATGCATTGCTAGGATTTTTACCTTATTTTTGTATTTTTTCATAGTCCGCTCCAACCAAAGATTTTGTCGGTATCCAACTTCACCTTCATTTCTATCAGGCCTTGCAGTTCCGAGTGTAACTAACACAATATCATCATCTAATTCATTAATTGTCTCGAAAGGAAAAAAATTTTTGAATAACAAATAACCAGTGTTTCTATAATCATGATTTCCACTAATCGAGAGGATTTTTTTTGTGTTAAATTGGGTTAATAGTGATTTGCATTTTTCATATTCTTTCTTCAGTCCTTCATTTGTTAAATCACCAGTAATTACTATCACATCGGGATTTAGTTCATTTACTTCCTCTACAACTTTTTCAAATGTTTCTGGCTTAAACTGAGATCCTACATGAAGGTCTGAGAGTTGTACAATTATCATTTTCTATTAAAATTAAAACAAATAATGTTAATAAATTACTCCAATTGGAATATAACTATCAAAAAATGTGAGTTTTTGATAAGGGTAGAATTAAATACGCTTATCTTCAAATTTTGCTAAAATGGGTAAAAAAGCAGCTGTGATTAATGGTGATGGGACAGGTCCAGAGTTGGTAGATGCCATGGTTCATGTATTGCAATCTTGTAATACACAAGTTGAGCTAATTCGTTGTGAAGCAGGCTCTGAACAGTGGGAAAAATATGGTGGAGAAACATACATTCCAGAATCTACATCAAAAATCTTGGATGAGAGTGATGCTTGCTACAAAGGTCCTACAACAACAATACCATCGCCAAATGCTCCAAGAAGTGTTGCTGTATCAACACGACAAAAATTTCAGCTTTATGCTAACGTTAGACCAATTAAAACATATGAAAGACTCTCACCGAATACCAAACTTGATTTCGTTTGTTTTAGGGAAGCAACAGAAGGATTGTACGCAGGTATAGAGTTTGATACATCTGAAGATTCTGCGATAGCAATAAGAAAAACTACAAGAAAAGGATGTAAACGAATTGCAGATTCCTCATTTGCATGGGCAAAAAAATATGGGTTAAAAAAGGTAGTAGCAATTACAAAACGAAACATTCTGAAAAAAACTGACGGGATTTTTTGGGGTGAAATTGAAAGGGCAGCTCAAGAAAATCCTGGAATAGAGATTGAAGAGTATTATATCGATAATATGACTCAGCAGTTAGTAAAAAATCCTGAACGATTCAATAATTCTGTTTTGGTAAGCACGAATTTATTTATGGATATTATTTCTGAATGTGCTTCAGGTAATATAGGTTCAATTGGAAATGTTTACTCCGCAAACCTTGGCGATAATTATGCTATGTTCGAACCAGCACATGGGAGTGCACCAAAATACAAGGGATTGGATAAAGTAAACCCCACCGCGGCAATTTTATCTGGAGCGTGGATGGTAGAATATCTCGGAGAGCCTCAAATAAGAGATGCAATTTTTAAAGCAACTGAGGAAGTAATCAATGAAGGTAAGTTTGTAACATACGATATTGGCGGTAATGCCAAAACTAGTGAAATGGCCGATGCAATTGCAAAACGTTCTGCTGAAATATTAAAAAAATAATTACTTTTTTGCTTCAATAATTATTAGTTCCTCAAAAAATAATTTCTTTTTTGCAGTTATCTTTGCTGTCAATCCTTCTTTTTTTGTTAAATTAATTAATGATTGATAATTGGAAAGCGAAGAGGTAACAAAAAGAAATTTTCCTGATTTTTTTAGGCATGGAATGGCGGATTTTATTATCTTCAGAGGAATTACAAGTCCATTAGTTCCACCATCAGTAGCAATATCCAAGATTTTATCAGTTGCCAAATAGGGTAAGTTACAAACAATTAGATCACATTTTACAGTTAATGCATCTGAACCACTACAACAAATGAGATTTTTTGTTTTGTAGGTTTGATTTTTTAATACTTTATAATTTATATCGGTGCCAACTACAAAAGTAAAGTTTTCAGATAGTAATTTTGTTAAATACCCCGAACCGCTTCCTATATCTAAAGCAAAATTTCCTTTTTCATGTTCAATACAATCTGCTAAGAAAAAGGTATCCTCTGAAGGAGGATATTCATCATTTTTCAAGAATTTGATTTGCAAGTTTAATTATTTCATCTCCTGAAAGATCGTCTACTCTTTTTTTAATTAGAGTTTCCTTGTTAAATTGTTTTAGAATATTTTTAACAGTTTTTCTCCTGTAAGAAAAAATTTTGTGTATCGTCTGAATTAGATCTTTATCCAAAATATTTTTTTGGATTATTTTTAGAATTACAGAATCAACTTTTGGTGGAGGGGAAAAATTATTTTTTCCTACACGATTGATATTTTTAATTTCAAAAGAATGATTTGCAATAACACTTATAGCTTTTCTATTTTTGGATGATTTGGCAAATAATTTATCAGCAAATTCTGTTTGAACCATTATTACACCATGAGAAAAACTAGTTTGTGCAAGCCATTCAATTGCATCCTTACTCTTAGAGTAAGGTAAATTTGATATAAAAATAGAAAAAGGATATTTTTTCTTAAATCCGTCACCTGATTTTAAGATTAGATTGTTAATATTGGAAAGGCTAGTTTTGGCATTTCTAACAAGTTTTTCATCTATATCAATAGAAATCACTTGTTTGGCTTCCTTGCAAAGTAACGGAGTTAAAATTCCAGTTCCAGTTCCCAATTCATATACAATGTCTTTTTTTGTTATTCCGGCTGTTGAGACAATTAAATTGGCAATAGATTTTGAATTTAGAAAATGTTGTCCTAATTTTTTTCTCTTTATCATCTCTTAACAAAGAGATTCATCCTGCTTTCGCCAGTGATTTCATCCATAATTCGTTCTGTAATATGTTTTATTGGTTCCTTAAATCCTACCCTATCTTGCAGATCTTTATAACTTTCAAATTTTTTTTTATCTCTCTCCTCGATCATAATTTTCATGTATGTTTTTCCAATTCCTGGAATTAATTCTAACGCGTGTATCCTTGGAGTTAGTGGTTGAGCATTATTTAGATACTCAACAAATCTTGATTCATTTTGAGTAACTATTTTTTCGACCACAGCTTGCAATTCAGTTTGTGAGGAGGATGATATTTTATCGTAATCCAATTTTCCTAATACCGAAAGAACCTTTGTCCTTCCTTCTTTTCCAATAAAGATTTTTTCTCCAATTTCAAAGGTAGAATTTGGAACACCAAGAATTTCTAAAATTGTTAGTCTATCTTCCCCTATTGCTGTAATAATAATCCCATCTCTTCCTTTAACTGTGGAGGATTTTCCCCGAGGATTAAAATCTAAAACATATGCATGTTCCTCATACTTTCTGGGCGAGTGTTGCTCCCTATACAAAATAAATTCCCCCAAGAAAATTAAGAATGCTCCTTAATAATTTTGAGCATTTTTTCTAGAGTTTCTGCAAGGATAAGTTTCTTCCAACCAAAAGTAAATGAACGTACTTCTGCTAGACTAGTAGGTCTAATGTTAACAATTTCAACAGCTTCTTCTTCTGTTAACTCACATTCCTTCATCAGTTGTTTTTTCATTTCTTTGGCATCTTTTGGATCAATTGTAGAAAATTTTGATACATAATCATAGGTCCAACGTTGTATTTGATCCATTTCTTCAGGGTCTACTTTTTCTAAAATTCCTTTAACTTCCGAAAGAGATACAGCCTGTTTCTTTTTTACTTCTTCCATTTTATACACCGAATGGTTTGATATGATCTAGTCTAGTGATTAAGGTTTTTGTTTTATTTCCTAGTTTTACATCCAATGTAATTGCTCTTCTTCCTACACTTGTGATATTTCCAACCTTGCCATGATATCTCCTGTGTGGAAGGCCTTTGTGTTGTCTAGGATCAATAATAACAAGTGCCTGTTCACCTTCATGGTATTCTCGAAGTAAAAAAGACACCCCTCTTGGAGCCGATTTAGTCATTACTTTTCTAGATTTATGCTTAAATCCGTGTGAATGACCTGAAGTTTTCTTGGTTGCCATATCTGAGATAAATTTCCGATAACCCTATTTTAACACTTTTCTTTCATTTTCAAGGAATTTTTCCCAAAGTTTTGAATTTTATCATTTTTTTGACAAAATAATGCTTTCGCAAACAAAATAGAAAAATAAGGAAGATTATAATTTGAATAATTTAGATTTCCCAAATTTGTTTTTTTCCATAATTGGTTTCCAACATAACTATATCTGTTGAAAATGTTCAAAGAAAAAAATATGGGATTTTTTTGATCTATCTTTATCTAATTCATGTGAAAAAATATTTTATGTGTGCAAATAATCCTTCATCAAATAACGAATCAATAGAGATTTTGAATTCCGAGTCAGAAAAATTAGAAGATTTGATTGATCGTGCTTTTAAGAATTTTGAAAAACTTTCCATAAATGAAATAATAGAGATATATTATCAAGTAATCAATATTACATCGCTTTCGAAATTTTTAAGACAGAATGTTAAAATAAAAAATACTGACGAGAACAAACCTATATTTACTAGAATAAGAGAAATAGAAAAATTTATCGATGTAAAATTCAATACCGATTTTCATCCTTTAATAATGTCGTATTTAGAAAAAACAATAGGCAATTCCAAGAAAAATCTTAATGAAATGATGAAAAGTCAAAGCAATAGAACCAAAGATGAGATAGAAAATCAAGCTAAAATGTATGAAAGGCTACGTCAATTAATGAGTACTAGAGAATTTGTGGATCAATATCAAAAGGGATTAAAAAACTAAAAAAGAAATTTTTTACAATGAGTTTATCAAACCCTTTCTGATTCTATTTATTATGATTGAGGGGATTGCCAAAACTTTATCACAACTAAAACAAGAATTTGTAAAAAAATACAAAGGAAGTAGTCACATTCAAGAGTTCCTGCCAATCTCAAAATCAGAAGATTTTCCTCTAGATGAAAGACATTTGGAGATGCTTCATAGTTTTGCAGAAAACAATCCTATTTACTATAATTCCTATGAACAGTTAATTGGCAAAATCCCATGTAGAGTATACGAGGGCGATATTAACCAATATTGGCTAAACAGTATTAGTCATGGCTCAAGTTATCAACCCTTTTACCCAACCTGGATACTTAGTGCATACATTATTTCATTAATTGCAAAAAATCTTAATTATCTCGAAGTTTTGGATATTGGTTCAGGGGATGGGCGCATAGCATATTGTTCCAAAATTCTAGGTTTACAGACCTATTCAATTGAAGTCGATGAATCTCTTGTAGATCTTCAAAAATTAATTGCCTTTACAACAAAGATTGATTTTAATCCTATTTGCTCTGACGCTGTAAAGTTTAATTATTTAGATCTTGATTTAAAAAAACCAGTATTTTTTATTGGAGGGTTAGCGCAGATGGGAGGGGATATTTTGGCTAGTAGTATTATTGAAAAACTAAGTTCGATAACAGATCTTAAAAATATTGGCATGACATTTGCTGGCACTTATTCCAAAAAATATTTTCCTGGAACCACATCAGAAAAAGAGATAGAGGGCGGATGGAAATCAATAATTGATAAGAATAATTTGAAGATCATCAACATTCAAACTCTCCCTACAGTCTGGACATTTGATCAGCCCATTGATACACCCTACATTTTTACTAAATTTAATTAAATTTTTTAAATTTCCATTAGAAACAAAGATCGTGGTAATCAAAGAATAGTAATTCTTTAATGATAAAAAACGTATTTCATTCCATGGTTGGAGAAATGTTGGTAATCAATCAAGATATTCCTGATCCAATATCGGATCAAATGGATTATGACAATACATTTCAACCGAAAATTTCTAAAAATAATATTTTTGAACTTTCAAGAAAACCTACCATGCCGTTTGTTTTAGAACTAATATCACGACTCCGAGAAAAAAAGGAGATAACATTGAAAGCGAGAGGAAATTCCATTGCAAATGCGTTATCTGTTGCTAATTTGCTTACAAATAATCATATAGAAAACCCTTACAAAACACAACAGGCAACAATAGATCTCGACCCTAATAATAAAATGAGTAGTTCGGAATCAGCACATGAAATGATAATTAAAATAACATACCAAAAGAATTCATAACCCTAGAATTAGGTAGAATAAATGAACTAGTGGTTAGCACTAGACTTAATGTTGACTGTTGTTTAAGTATAGAATTACATCCTACCAAAATATGGCAAAAAGAATAACCATAATGATAGACGAGGATATTGATAAAAAACTACGCTTGATTCAGGCAAAACAAATTACGAAAACCAATAGCTCAGTGTCATTTTCTAAAGTACTTAATGAAGTCATACGGAAACAAGTGAAATAGTATTATTAATTATCCCACCCAAAAAATATTTGATAATTTTAAAAAAACAAAGATTTAGAATAACCTATATTTTTAAAAAAATTATTGGATACGCCAGTAAAAAATAAAATAAAAATAGGATTTGTAGTTCAGATCATAAAAAAACAAGATCAACCTACAGGGAGGCTTACTGAAGGTATTGTAAAAAGAATTCTTACTTCAAGTAATTTTCATCCTCATGGAATAAAGGTTGAATTAGAAGATGGAGGAATTGGACGGGTTCAAAACATTCTGAATTGACTCATTTGTTTTAAAAATATTTCAAATTACAAAATTTTTTATTTGATATTATTTCATTTAGAACTATTGAAATTATTGTTCCTTTTTCTTTCCTTAATTTTTTCAATACCCCAAGTTTTTGCAGAAGATCCATCAGAAGGTTGGAAAAGATTGAGCGATATGCCAGAGGTGAGATCTGAAATGGAAGCTACTGCAATTAATGACAAAATCTATGTTCCTGGGGGGTTCAACAGCAAATCAGAAGGAACCAACACAATTTTCATTTATGATATTAAAGAAGATAAATGGGATGTGGGTGCTCCAATGCCTTTGTCTTTACATCATGCAGCTACAACCTCTTTTGATGAAAAGGTGTACGTAGTTGGTGGATATCTTAATTCGTGGATTCCTTCAAATTCATTGTTGATTTATGATTCAAATTTAGATATTTGGACTGTAGGTCCTGAAATGCCAACTGCACGTGGGGCCTTAACAGCACAATTTCTAGATGGGAAGATTTTTGCTGTTGGCGGAGTAAATAAAGAAGTACTTTCGGTGAATGAAGTTTATAATCCAAAAACAAACACCTGGGAAATAAAATCCCCAATGTCTACATACAGGGAACATATGGCTTCGGCGGTGTTAGATGATAAAATGTATGTGATTGGGGGAAGAGATAGTAACCAATGGAATAAAAATATCAATGAAAGATATGATCCTCAAACAGATTCCTGGGAAATTCTAGAACCGTTACCCACTGCCAGAAGTGGGCTAACTGCATCAAATCTAAACGGTGCAATCTTTGTTTTTGGTGGAGAGAGTAATCTTAAAACCTATAAGGAAAACGAAGCATTTGTACCAGGAGAAGGTTGGTTTTCACAACAACCAATGCCAATCTCTAGACATGGTTTATCATCAACAACTGTAGGAAATAACATCTATCTAATAGGTGGCGGTGTAACTCCTGGTTTTAGTTTTAGTGGAATAACTGAGGAGTATCATAATACCGTAGTCCCAGAATTTGGCTCAATAGTAGGATTAATTCTAGTAATATCCGTTGTTTGCATTATTGGTTTGACTTTAACAAAAAAATCGTTGTTTATTAGGTTTACATAATTTTCTTTAATCCTATCTTTTTCATAAAAAAATAAATTTTAATCAATAGAAAAATGGCGGTTATTTTTTTTATAAACGAAGATAATTAAAGAAAAAGAGAAAAAATATCTATTCGTCTTTTGGAGATGAATCACTAAATTCTTCATCAAGTGCTTCAGACAGTACCAATTCTTCAGGTATCTCAACTTTTAGTTCTTGCCCATCAGTGGCTGTTATTTCTACTGGTGTTAGTTCCTTTTCCTCAGTGGTTGGTATATCAACTTCTGGTAAATCAGTTTTTTCTTTAGGTGCATCCTTTTTTGTAGTCTTTTTAGTTTCTTTTTTAGATGCAGTCTTTTTTGGTTTCTTTTCTGCCTCTTCTGGATCCATTACTCCTGCCTCACCCAAAGCAAAAATTACTTCCTCTTCTGGATGATGAGGACTGTCTACCATGCGTGCAATTCTCTTTTTGCCTGATTTCTTAAAGTATATTCTATAGGTACTTGTATGTGCAACTACATTACCACCAATTGGACGGGTTGGATCTCCAAAGAAGACATCAGGGGATGCCATGACTTGGTTTGTTGCAAGTGCAGCACAGTTGTAAGTTTCTGCAATTCTAGATAACAGATGAACAAAATGATTTAGTTTTTGTTGTCTGTTCGATAGTGTTCCTCTTCCTAAATATTCAGCGCGGAACAATCCAACTGCAGAATCTGCAATAATTAATTTAATATTGTTTTCTTCAATTAGAGGACCAACTTCTTCAAGAATTAATGTTTGGTGTGCACTGTTATATGCACGTGCAACGATAATATTATCAAGAACTTTTTGTGGATCCATACCATTTGCATTTGCAATTGATACAATTCTTTCAGGTCGGAAAGTGTTTTCAGTATCAATGTAAATGGCTCCACCTTCTAGTCCACCTTCCTCTTTTGATTTTTGGACTTGAACACACATTGTAAGACACAGCTGTGTCTTTCCACATCCAAACTCACCATAAACTTCAGTGAGTGCTTGTGTTTCAATGCCACCGTCAAATAATGTATCTAAACAATTAGTACCAGTTGTAATTTTACCAATATCTTGTCTTCGCTTGTAGATTTCACTTGCAGTGACAAAATCTTTAGAGATTAATCCGCCCTCAACTAACTGTTGACGTGCTTTGTTGACAATTTTTTCTGCGGTATCTTTTTCCATTCCAGTTATGTCTGAAATTTCTACTGGGCCTCTAACAATGAGATCCATGATATTGTGAATGCCTGCATCGGCTAATTTTTTTGTAGTTACAGGTCCTACACCTGCTAAACTATCTAATCTTAAATCTTCCATACGGTATCGTACGGTACGGTACTTTATAAGCTTAGTGTTTTAAGAATTGATCGTAGTTGTCTAGATTAAACCAATAAATGGATTTATCGTCTCTTCCTTCTTTGACCTGGCTTGTTTTGACCGGGGAATCTTCCCAAAACAAATCTTTTTTTGAAATTGCTTTTGTTTCTAAGGCTTGAATTGGTGCCAGTAATTTTTCTTCCTTCAACTTTTGGTGTCTGACCTCGAACTTTACCTGCCTTGGTAAGTGAACCGTGGGTTGCCATGATTAAACCTAGGTCTATTGGAATTTATATATTTGGAAATTAATAGTATTTTGCCTTGACTTTTTCTATTACTAGTTCATGGTCTCGACTTTTCCTTCTAGCATATCGTTCCATTGCACCTAAAGGAACACCTCCTAGCGACCTTGCAATTGCATTGAAGAAGTATCTCTGAGGACCTTTAGAACCTGTTTTGGTCATAAATTTTTGAATACCATATTTGAAATTGTGCTGCCAGGTTTTGTACAATACTCCTAATTGAGCAGGAGTCATTTCACTTCCAATGTCAAAGAAATTGGATTTTTCTAATAATCCTATTGGAACAAAGGTAAGAGCTGTGGCAGTAAACATTGAATTTGGCTGTTCACGTTCCAATTCACTAATCAAACTAATTGTCTCCCAAGAATCTTCTGGAGTTTCGTCATTATCCAAACCCATAATTAATGTAAATGCAGGAATCCAATAATCTTTGTTTAATGTTCTTACCCCTTCTTTAACTACCCAATGCCACTCCTCAGGGGCATAGGGGGCTAGTTTTCTGTCTGCATATTTTTCAATTAGCCTCAGGCTTCCTGTTTCAAAACCAGCCTGGACCCCAATCATGTTATCTGGGCCAGATTTAATAATTTTAGATATATTAGGAATTAATTTTTCATCAGCTATAGCCCCAGCTAAAGTACCGTGAGTTGGATTGGTGTGTTTAACACCAGTTGACATTATTGCAGTAAATAGTTCCTCAAGTGCTTCTCGATTGGGCTCCATTCCTTTTGCAGTTCGTGGGTCCATTCCATAAACAAAAATATCATCACTATGAATCCAAGCAGATGTTGCCCCACCTTTTTTCATGTTTATTTCGATTTCCTTAACAACTTTTTCAGGAGGATAATAACGTAATGACCTTAGAGTTACATCACAAAATTTACAACCTCTACCGCATCCTCGCATTACCTCAACCATTCCATGCATACTTGGTTCAACAATATCAGGAATTTCTTCGAGGTCAGGTCTATCCCAAAAATTTACAAATCTTCCATGGATTTTTTTACCGTTTCTTTCAAATTCTTTGATGTTAACTTTGAAATCGCTCCTTTTTCTGAAAGGATCCATGTTTTCAAAATCGCCGTTAATTAAATAATTAAAGAATCTGCCAGCATGTCCGTCGATTTCTGGAGCAATTCCACCTAATTCTCCTTCTAAAATAGCATAAATTCCAAACTCTTCAATTTTTTCTGGATCATAATTATATTGCCAGGTACCAGATGCACCGGAAATTACTTTTGCCTTACTTCCTGTTTTTTGTTTAGCTTTTTTAATTCTATAATGTAATTCGGTATTGTATAATTCATCATATGAAATTTGTTTTCTTCCATAAGTGAAGGTCATTGTTACTGGACCCATTCCAAGAGGATCCATTTCATATGTTCCAATCACTTGAGTTTCAGGACCGATAAATTTTTCAATATAATTTGGATGAGCTACCACTACTTCATCTCGACGAAATCCGTCTCTAAGTAAACCTGCTTCAAGTTTTCGCAATCCATATGGGGCAAAGTTTGCCACACCGTTGGTGTGAGGAATGTAATTACAAATAAAGTCAAAGAGAATTTTTGGTGTTACTTGGTTTTTTAGGATTTTGTACCAAATACTGTTTTTATCTCTGTTAGGATCAATTGCTGGTGCACACCCAAAAAATGTGGCAAGAGATAGCCCTCGATAGGGTGACATTAAAGTTCGGTCTGCTGTCAACACAATTTTTGGAGTTCCCATGACCTTCATGGCAATAATTTCATGATTTATTTTAAACCTTGCTGGTAAAGTCTAATATTTTTCTAAAATTCCAGCCTTATTTCTGTAAAAATAACCAAATTCCGGGTTAGATAATAAATGAACACCATCAAAAACGGTTCCATCTCTGCACACCAAGTCTTCCCCAAAACAACAACTTCCACAGATTCCCACTCCGCATTTCATCATACGTTCAAGACTTGCTTGGACAAAAAACCCCTTAGAGTGAGCCATCTGAACCGTTTTATACATCATTTTTTCTGGGCCACATGTATACACACCATCAAATCTGGTTTGATTTACCAATTTTTCTACGGTGTCTGTGACAAAACCTTCTTCTCCATAGGATCCATCATCAGTTGTAACAATAACCTGATGTTGGTTATTTTTCAATAATTCTTTGGATAGTTCTTCAAAAAATACTTCTTCTTTAGTTTTTGCTCCAATTAAGAGAGTTATATTATCATCTGGTTTTACAAACGAGATTAACCTAATCAATGGAACGAGACCTGTTCCACCCCCAACAAGCAAGAGGTTTCCTTTTTTTAAATCAAAAGAATTTCCGTATGGTCCTCGTATTCCGATTTGTTTTCCTTCTTTTAGATTATACAGTCCAGTTGATGCTGGACCATGTCTTCTAACAGTAAATGCAGCTTTTCCTACTTCATTAGAAATCATTATACTCATAGGTAACTCATTTACTCCCGGAATCCAAACCATAGCAAATTGTCCTGGAAGAGCACTAGACAGTAATTCATTAGAGAAAACCAGGGTTCTTACTGTTGGAGTTTCATCAATCACTTTTTCAATTTTGCAGATGGTTGGATGATTATTTTGTTGCAATCCCTATGATCTCCTCAATTTTTGAAATTCCTTTTTTCTCCAGATATTGGTGTATACCACTATTGATTTCATTGAATATGTTTAACCAATTTTCTCCCACCGCACTTCCGACCTGAACAGCAGATGCACCTGCTAGGAAAAATTCAATAGCATCTTCCCAAGTCGATATGCCACCACATCCGATTATAGGGATTGTGTATTGTGATGAAATCTCATACACACAGCGAAGTGCGATTGGTTTTATCGGAGTGCCTGATAATCCTCCAAATTTGTTACTAAGAATTGGTCTTTGAGTTTCAACATCAATTGCAATAGCTCTAATTGTATTGATTGCTGTAATTGCATCGATTCCAGAATCTATTGCTGCACCTACGGTATCAAGGTAATTGCTTGTACCCAATCCTACTTTTGCAATTACCGGAACATTTGTTGATTTTTTAACGATACTAACAATTTTTTTGACTAATTCTGGATCATCTCCAACTTCCAAACCAACTTTTTCTACATGTGGGCATGACAAGTTTAATTCAAAACCTGCAATTTTACAATTTGTAAATTCTCTTACCATATATTCAAAATCTTCTGGAATAGAACCAACTAAACTAACAATTATTGGGACATCACGATTAGATTCAATCATTTTTGCGAAATTTGGGGCACCTGGATTTGAAAGACCTATTGCATTTATCCAACCACCCCCATTTACGCTAAAAATAGTTGGATTTGGGTATCCTTCCCAGGGTTCTTTGCTAAGAGACTTTGTAACAACTGCACCTGCACCCGAACGATAAATTCTATTAAAAACATCTAAAGAGATACCTAAAATTCCAGAGGCGAGCATAACGGGTCGCTCAAGATGAATTTGGCCGACTGAAGTATCTAAACTGATTTCCACTCTGAATCATACCCTTAGATTTGAATATAACAGTTGAGTCAGATCCTATCTGTTACCTTTTTTAAAGGAGACTTAGAATCAACAATTCATGTATTCTGTAATTTTAACAGAATTTGGAATCTCAGTTTTTAACGAAGAAAAACTTGAAAGGGCATTCCCTTTTTCAGACCCAGTACAGAATTATCTTGCTGTCAAAAATAAAGATGCAAGACTAGATGAACTTGTTAATTTTTTAAATCCACTACAAAGGGGAGTTAGTACAAACGATTCTTCTTTGGTTAATTTATTAAAAAAAAATTCTATCGACGCACAACTTATGGAAGAAGACGAATTAGATGAGGTTCAATCATCTAAACCTCAAATTATAGTAAATTCAGGATTTGCTAAGGATATTCCCGAAGTTCTCGATAAACTAAGAGAATTTGCTCTTGGTCTATCATCCTCAAAGGTTACCGAAACATCAGAAAGTCCAGATTTACACATTATTCAAGCAATTAATTCACTTGATGAAATCGATAAAATTGCAAATGCAGTTAGTTCCAGATTAAGAGAATGGTATGGTCTCCATTTTCCCGAATTAGAAAATATAATAGATAGTATTAACGGATATGCCCAAATTGTTCTTGCAGGTAAACGTGACTCATTAACCAAGGAAGTATTTGAAAAAGCAGGATTTCCAGATTCTAAAGTAGAGATGTTATCTTTGGTTGCATCAAAAAGTAGAGGTGGAGATATCTCTGAAAAAAATTTAAAGATTGTTCAATTTATTGCAAAACAAATGCTTGACCTTCACGAACTTCGAAAAAATTTAGAAGATCATTTAGAATCTGAAATGAGGATTGTGGCACCAAACATATCTGCAATTCTTGGTACAGCAGTAGGTGCAAGAATTCTTGGCAGAGCAGGAAGTTTAACCAGACTCGCATCAATGCCTGCAAGTACAGTACAAGTAATTGGTGCAGAAAAGGCATTGTTTCGTTCCTTAAAAACAGGAGCTCAACCTCCAAAACATGGAATATTATTTCAACATGCGATGGTACATGCAGCACCAAGGTGGCAAAGAGGGAAAATTGCAAGAGCGATTGCTGCCAAGGCTGTAATTGCTGCTCGAGTAGACGTGTATGGGGAAGGACTTAACGAGACTCTTCTTGAAAAACTTGACGTTAGGGTAAAAGAAATTGGTAAAAAATATGAGAAGCCCACCGAAAGGGGACCTGGAAGATTTGATTCGGTTAGGCAGGAAAGGCGCGATTTTGATAGAAGAAGTGGAGGGTTTTCCCATAGGAATCGAGGAGATTCTAAGAGTAAAGAAAATAGATCCCGAAGAGAAAGCAGAGATTCAAAACAAAATAAGAATAAAAAGAGAAAAAAGTTTGGAAGAAGATAATCAAGAATTTTTCTGGATAAAATCAGAAGGGTTGGACAAATTAGCTACTGAAAATTTAGTGAAAGGAAATCAAGTGTACAAAGAAAAATTGATTACAAAAAAAGGAATAGAGTACAGACTTTGGGAGCCATTTAGAAGTAAATTAGCAGCATCAATTATGAATGGATTAGAAATATTTCCCTTTAAAAATAAATCAACTGTACTGTATCTAGGAGTATCTACAGGAACTACTATAAGCCATATTTCAGATATTGTTGGACCAAGTGGAATTATTTTTGGTGTGGAGCATGCAAGTAGGGTTGCAAGAGATTTTTTAGATAGAGTTGCAACATACAGAAAAAATATTATCCCTATTTTACAAGATGCCAGAAAACCAAAAGAATATTTTTCTATTTTTGGTAAAGTGGATATAGTGTATGTAGATATTGCACAGCCGGATCAAACTGAGATAGCTGTTTCAAACTGTAAAATGTATCTTAAAAAAAATGGTTATTTATTTTTAGTCATAAAAACAAGGAGTATTGATGTTACAAAATCACCTAAACGAATTTTTGATGAAGAAATTCAAAAATTAAAAGAAAATTTTGATATTATTCAAACAATCAATTTACATCCTTATGATAAAGACCACGCTATGGTTATTGCAAAATTTCGGACCTAGTTTTTATTAATAATTTTTTTAGTGGGTTTCCAACTTTTACGTACAAATTTCGGAATAGTTTTTTGATCTTTATAGTATTTTTGTACAAATTTGATGGTTTTTACATCTGAAGGATATCCACTACCCAGATCATGATCTTTTCTGAGATGAGCTATTGCCCTATCTCTAGTTACTTTGGCCAAAATAGATGCAGCAGAAACTACAATAAATCTAGAATCTGCATGATGATAAGAACCGATTTTTTTATTATTTGACAATTTTGAAATCTCCTTTCCAAATCTTCTTGGGTTTACATCACAAGAATCAACAAAAGATTTGTCTGGATTTAGTTTAGTTATCACTTTAGCCATAAATTTGGCCTCAAGTTGATTCAAACCATGTTTTTCAACACTTTTGTCAATGGATTTCGGTGAAATCTTTGAAACATAATAATTATCCACCAGAGAGATTATTTTTTTGTAAAGTTCTTCCCGTCTCACGGGAGAAAGTTTTTTTGAATCCTTAACTCCCAAAACAGAAAGTTTACGTATATTTTTTTTATCGATAGAGATTCCTGCGATGACTAGTGGTCCTAGCATTGAACCCCTTCCGGCATCATCAATACCACAAATTTGCACAAATCTGATCCAAGACTACAAGTATTAAACCATTATACATCTAACAAGAATGGATTAATCATTGCTAATCACCAAAGATACACTTGAGGAAATTATAGAAGGTCAAACAAGATTAATGGTTCCCAAAAAATCGTTAACTGAAAAAGTTCCACCAAAAGTGCCAGCATTCTTCAATCCAAAAGCAAAACTAACTCGAGATTTTTCAATTATTGCCTATAAAACTTTCTTGAAAAATTTTACGGGACCTAAAATTTTTCTAGAGGGATTGTCAGGAATTGGAGCCAGGGGAATTCGTGTAGCAAATGAATTGAAACTAGATAAGGTAATTCTAAATGACCTAAATCCTTCAGGATTAGAACTTGCGAAATATTCTGGAGAATTAAATAATTTACAAAACGTTGAGTTTTCTGAAAATGAAATATGTAGATTTTTTAGCAAATATTCACAAAAAGGTAGTAGAGCTTCAATGGTGGATATTGACCCCTTTGGTTCTCCCGCTCAATTTTTTGATTGTGCCTTGAGGGCAACTATGCATGGTGGAATATTGTCCTGTACAGCCACGGATTTGCAAGTTTTAAACGGGCTTTTTCAGAAGGCATGTTTTAGAAAATATGGTGGAGTACCTATTAGAACTCAATATGGAAATGAAATTGCGATTCGACTTATTCTTGGGTGTTTAAGAAGAGTCGCAGGACGATTGGGTTTAGAAATTATACCACTTTATGTTGAAAGCAATTTTCATTATTACAGAATATATGTTAAGATGAATACCAGACCAGATCAGAAAGAAAATTTGGGTTATATTACTCATTGTAAAAATTGTGGTCATCGGAAGATTGTTCCTGAAAAAATAGGATCTTGTGAATTATGCAAATCTAAGAATAGTTTTGGAGGGCCACTTTGGATTGATAAAATTTTTGATAAAAACTTTATAGAAGTCATGTTATTAGAAATTTCTGAATTAAATGTAGACAAATCTTGTGAAAAAACTTTGAGAAAATGTTTGTTAGAATCAGAAATGCCCGGAATTTATTTCACATTGGACGAAATAGCCTCTATAATGAAATCATCACCACCGAAACTTGAGGATGCCATAAAAAAATTACAAAATACAGGATATATATCCAGTCCTACATCTTTTAATCCAACAGGTTTTAGAACAAATGCAAACATTAAGGAAATAATTACGACATTTTCTAATTAGCCAGTATACCCAAGACAAACAATGTATAATTCACTACTCTGTTTTCTGCTTGCTGGGGGTTTCGTTAGATTTATTCGCGAAAACTTTTTCTTTACAAAATCCCTAAATTCCATTGAATACTCTCCGTCAAATATTTTAAATACTGCATTGCCTTTATGAATGAGAACTTTGTCCATAATTTTTGTACACGAATAATTTAGTGAAATTTGTTTGGCATGATCAACTGTCCAATTTCCTGAAACCTGCGGAGAAAGATCACAAATTACCGCGTTAACCTTTCTCCCAAAATATTCTAGTATTTCATCAACAATTGTTTCGTCTTCAATATTACCACGAATTATTTTAGCACCTGGGATTTCTTCGACAAATGATAAATCAACTCCCAAAACCTTTCCTTTATTTCCTGAAAGCTTTACAGCCATTTGGGTCCATCCACCCGGAGCACAGCCAAGATCAAGAACGTAAAAGCCAGGCCCTATAAGACGGTATGATTGATTTAGTTCTTTGAGTTTGTATGCAGCTCTGCTACGAAATCCTTGCTCATGAGCTAGATTTCTATAATAGTCTCTCCTCGCGTCTTGTAATCTCATTTCGACTTTACTGGTTTTTTAATTTCAGCAATTACCCAATCTTCAATCAATTGGCAGGTTCTTGGACTAATTTCTCCTTCAAGAGAACATTTCTGTTCAACAGGGCATACAAGACATGGAGCATTTTCGATAGATAGAGTACTGATGGGGGTTTTCTTCAAAATTAATTTGTATGTCCATCGGCCTTTTTCTAGAATTTTTTCTCGATAGATTGTTCCCATTCTTTCCAATTTCAAAGCAAGACGTGAACCATCTCGACTTGTGAGTTTTAGTTTTTTCCATAGTTCACTTTGGAACATCCCCTCAGATTCTTTTTCAGCTAAAATATCACAAACTCTTGCAGTCAATCTTTCCATATCGACCTTTTCAATTTGAAAGTTTTCAATTTCATTATCTGATAATTGTTCTTCTAATTCCTCCTCCAGAGTTTTTTCTTCCTCTCGTTTAATTTCCGCTAATTCTTTCTTCGTTAATTTTTTTGGTTTTACTGGCTTTTCTTCTGTTTTCTTTGTCTTTTTTGTTTTGGTTGGTTTTTCTTCTGTTTTCTTTGTCTTTTTTGTTTTGGTTGGTTTTTCTTCTGTTTTCTTTGTCTTTTTTGTTTTGGTTGGTTTTTCTTCTGTTTTCTTTGTC
>JBFIPZ010000007.1:0-30790 GCA_041609855.1 Nitrosopumilaceae archaeon
CCCTTCTCACTATTGCCCGATACTTGATTAGGTTTGATCTCCTTTTTCCTAATTTTATCCAAAATGTCCTAAAAGAAACTATTTGGTGAAAAACAATTATACCAAAAATTCTTATCAGAAAAAAAAATAAAAATTTTCACATGGAAAATGACGTACAAAATGAAGAGGAAGAACGGCCAGAATGGGCATGGTTAATGAAAAGAATGACTAAAGAAACATAACAAAGAAATTCTAATTCCCTGCGATTATCAATATTAAATTTTATCATTATTTTTCCCAGTTTTTTCCAAATTTGGTGTGAAATTAATTTAGAATGTTATCAAGCGATCCTTAATTTAACTAACACAGCCAAAATTTATGGAATTTATTTATGGTGCAAGATAATTCGAATCACTTTCAATTGGGTTAAATTACAACACATGGACCAATAGAACATGCCTATAGACGAATATCTTTTTAGGGCCACCCTTATTACAAAAGGAAGGATTACCCAAAATCCACATAGTGTGATACTGCGCGGGGTAAAATTTCAAAATAAAATATACTTTTCAAGACATAAGCCTAATTCAGATTGGTTCAAAAATGCAATAGAGAATCCATCAGTGATAATTAAGTACAAAAATGAAGCTTACCAAGGTTTTGCAAAAATGGTAACAGATGAGAAAGCAAATAAGAAAATATCTCATCTGAAGTACCCAGGTGAATCAAGGGCAAATGAATCTAGGGTTTCGATTGAAGTTACACTAGATGAATAATTGTAGTTAGTCCTCTTCGGTCCAATTCTACATTTTTTTCTATTTCACTTACGGTTACAGTAAATGAGACAACATCTCTTTGTTTTGCCTTTTCTGCGTGAAGTTTTAGATTAATATCCATTAATTCAAATTCTTGGTCAGGTAGATTTGTCTCATCTAAATAAGCATCACATGTAGACTCTATTCTAAACCTATCATTTTTGAAATGAAACCCAAGTTTTGTTTTTCTTCCTTCTCGACCCACTGCTTTAACATTGACATCAATAATACCAGGTTTTGCCATTGTGTAGCTTGATGTGCCGTTTACAAAAACGCCAAATTGGAATGGCTTTCCTGCAGTAGATTCAGCCATTTTTTGTATGCCATCATTCATTACGACATCAACTGCTTTAATTGTCTGAGGAACTTTGGCGATCCATTCATTTGTCCTCTCAATAGTGGTCGTAATTCCTGCACGTCTTCTTTTGTCTTCCTCTTCTGGTAACTGATAGTAATCTACCCAAGCAAAATAATCATTTGCAATATCTTTTATAAAATCAATACATGTTACTTTGTAATCATTTACATTATTTGTTCGTAAAGATGCATCATCAACACGCATTCCATCATAATCCATTGGTAAAGCCAATACTGATTCTTAATTAAACATCTAAAAAAACCAATCCTGTGAAGAATTAATGATTATAATGGGTTTTAGACACAAAAAATTATGATTTTTTCTAAGATGGTTTTAGATCTTCAACAACAATTGAAAAGAGATCTTGCCCAAATTAGATTTTTGTTAAAGAAGAGTCCTGCTTTAGGATATTCCAGAATGGTGGAAATTGGAAAGAAGGTAGGAAAAAAATACAATATCAATTTGGTAGTTAATTTTCCCAAGGAAGGCAGGATAGAAGAGTATGACATGTATGGAAAAAGAGATCTCAGCTTAATTATTGATCATGAAAGAAAACGATTTCCCATTGATAGAAACATAATAAAAGAAAAGGCAAAAGAAATTTTAAAAGATATTCAAATTGAAGATGCTTACATGTATGATGATAAAGAGGGAGTAAGGGTTTTTACAAAAGATTGGAAGATTGACATTCTCCCTCATTCAGTTCACGTTTGGACGGAATTTGATGAAAAGGTTACACAGTTTTGCGATTGGCTACTTGAAAACGTGTATGAAATGAAGGAAAAGAAATAATCGTTTCTAAATATTTTCTAATTTTTCCAACAAACCATGTGCTTCATAATTATCAGGCTCAATCTGAATAATTCTTTTACAGCATTCTATTGCTTCTTTTTTTTGTTGTAAAAATAGGTGTGCATTCGTTTTAATTATCAACGTATCGACATCATCCCTCTTTAGTGCCAAAGCTTTTTCAAAGAGAGGGATTGCTTTTTTTGCATCTTCAAGTATAAAGTAAATACCACCTACAATAAACCAGAAATCATAATCATCTTCAAATTTTGATTCAATAGTTTTTGCATATTCAATTGCCTCTGTATAATCACCTCTATTGATTAGCTTTCGAAGATGACGTTTTGGATAAATCACAAAGCCTACCAACTAAATCAAAATCCCTTCGAGTTCACCTCATTTAATTAATTGGAATTCTCGAATTTAACAAAATTTGACTAGGAACTTATTTTCATAATTCCTTCTTTGATTAGCCATTGAAGTCCTTGAACAAATGAACTGTCATCAATTGAGCCTTCTGCCCACCACCCAGCATTATTTTTAATCCAATCCGGAATTTTTATGGTTTGAATTGGAGGGGTGAGGTTTCCCTGCAAAGGCGAGATTGGAACTTCTATTAGCAAATAATCATCTGGTTGGGATGGAACCAAGCCCTCGGGGGCAAGACCATAAACCCATATCGCATATCTTGCAATACCAGGTTTAGATTCTACAATAAAATCAAGTAAAGATTGTCCTGATGGAGAATAAATGAATTGTCTGCCTTCGTCTTGAGCTAGAGATCGAAGAGGTTTTAGGTTTTCATCTACAAGGAGTAAATCATATTGAACTTGGTTTAAAAATTCAGTATCGTCAAATTTGCTAAGAAAACTAATTAGCCATTCCATTTCACATCCTTGCGTAGGATTTTTAGGTCCATAAAACACGTGAATTTGATAGCTAAAATTTTTGGTAGGTTTTTTTATGCTTACACTTTTTTCAAAGTTTGTTTCGCAACCTAGTTCGGCGGAAAGTTGGGAACTGGAAACAATTCCCTCAAAAGGACTTTTTTGAACATTCGGTTTGTATTCTAATAAATCAAACCGATATTCTGGTGGAGGAATTCCTTCGGAGACATGTGTTACAGTTCTGGCCTTTATTGGAAATGGAAAATCATCTACGATCCAAACACTACTAAAATATCCACCAGTTTTCCATCCAATCAAAACCGTTTCAAAAGTTCCTGCAGGAACTGTTATAGTTTCTAGTGCCCTCGGTCTAACCTGTTCGCCACCAATGTTCCCTATTTTCCCCCATGATGTTGCAGAAAATGCTTTGGGTCCTTTCCCGCCTGAGCTTGAGTCAGATGTTGCAAAAGCTGAAAGCCAGGCTACTGAGGATTTGAAAGCTCCTCTATAAACTCCAAGTTCAGGAGATCCTCCTGTGGGTTCTGGGGTAACTTTTCCTAATTCTAATTCCCCAACAATAATTTTATTTCCATCATAGACAACGGTTTCTGCAAGCCATTTTGTTTCACTTCCCACTTGTTTATCTCCTTTAATCCAAAATTCCATTTCAAATTGCGCACACTCTTTATAATCAACATGACACATTGAATACCTAAAGAAATCTCCTTTTTTTAGACCCTCACCTACATACCAAGTTCCAGGTTTATCTACCCCACCACTTTCGAATTGCGCAAAAGCAGGTGAAATTAAAATTGAACCAACAATCAAACTCAAAATTACAGGCAGAACCAAAAATACTTTCAACTTAGTGACAAATTCACATTTCAGATAGTTAAAGTTTATTCAATTAAGCAAATATAGAGGTAAAAGCACCAAAACATGAGAAATGTGTGAATGCTCTAAAGTTCATTTGTATGAAGTAGAGTTTAAGCTTGATGGGATGACGGTTGTTCCCACACACAAAAATTGTGGTTTTGCCCTTGGAGAAAAACAGGCAGACAAATTTCAACAGGATTTGGTAAAATCATGGGGCCTACAGGAAGAAGAATAAACTAAAAATAAAAAATAAAATTGATAGGTAGTGCTAATCACATTTGTCCGACGGCTTCTTTACAAACGCCAGTAGAACATTTGCAATCTGCGCTACATATACAATGTCCTTGCATTGCACAATCACACGAATAATCCGGATCGCCGCTTTCTGCTTCGCATCCACATGCTTGATCTGTCATACCTACACAGAGTAGTCACTTATTTTAAAAGTTTAGTCCACGCTCAAAGAATCATCCCTTGGAGACCAATTCCAAGATTTCATTTGCTGATTTTTGAACTTTATTGGCTTGCTGTTCCAATAAAGAGAGGTCAGCCTCTACATCAAAGGAAATTTTCAAAATATGATAAAGGTCAGGTTGTTTCTCAATGGAATCTTTAATCCTCACAAAGTTTTCCTTGTTGATATACCCCAAGTAAAAATAGCAATCTGCTAACATGGAATGTTGCACCAAAAAATCATATTTTTGCTGAATTTCTAAAAAGTGATCATTTTGTTCAACCACTTTTGAGAACCCGATTGTGGATTTTACCATCCTTTCTAATAGTGAAGGAGTTGAACGTTCAATCCCAATAGTTTCATTAACAGTTGAGATTTTTTCATTAATTGGAGTTTTTTCCAATTTTCTTAGTGTGTCTAGCATATGAGATGGACTTGGTTTGTAATGATTAAGTGCTAAAATGCCTTCAGCTAAAAAAAAGGTTGCACATTTTTGCCAGCAAGGAGTAAAAACACTGGATTTTTTTATACTGTTCTTAGTTTTTTCGCAACAGAAAAGAGATTCAATGAGGGAATTTTTTGCAAAGTCTTTGTAGAGTAACAGTCGTTTCGCTTTAATTTTTGCAAGAAACATGTTAAGTTCCCAAGATTCGTCATGAATAATTTTCATTTTATCGAATTGGATGAGTTTCTTTGATTGTGATTCAGAAAATGAGCTATGGTGAACATTAATCAAATGATTTTGGAATTGAAAGATCTCATCATTTTGACTTTTACCATCAAAAATAGTAAAATCATAATCACATGAATTAAAAAAAGTTTCACTAGTTCTACATCCACTCAAACCAATAGAGTAATTTGACCATAATTTTTCTTTGATTAGATCTTGATAATTCATCGTATTTGTTCATTCTAAATTTTGTATAAAGGATAAAACTCGATAATTTTTACCAAAGAATTCAATGTTCAAGCATTTCCTTTAAATTATGAACATTTCTCGATTTCTTCAAGCTCCTGTGGTGTAGTCCGGCTAAGCATACTGCCCTCTCAAGGCAGTGATCTCGGGTTCAAATCCCGACGGGAGCATGTAGATTTTTTAATTTATTATAATTTAGAAGGTGAAATTGGGAAAATTATTTTATTATTATTTCTTGCAGTAGGAAACTAATTCATTTAGAAAAAACAACCAACCCTTGTTGTGTTCCTCAATACTGGCAGGTCCTTTTTCATGTCCTGAAAATCCGCTGTGAGTTAATGTCAATTTAGTTTTGTTATCACTTATTTTTGCTAATTCCCATGAAACTATGGTGTCGGGAAAATCAGAAAATTGCTTCCATTTCCAAGTATGAACCAATTTACTGTTAGGAATAATCTCAAGGATTTTCCCCTCATTGACAAAATTTCGATCCATTTTCATTTTAGGTTTTTTAGAATCTTTTAAAAAAGAAATTTTGAAGAACCCGCCAACACGTGGTTCCAAAATGGCCTCATCAGGAAACCACTGAATTAGTTCTTGTGGATTAGATATTGCCCCAAATACTCGGTTCAATGAAGAATCTAACTCTATAAAATGTTGAATTTCTTTTGTCATAATTGAATTATTGAGCTAGATTGACAAAAATTTGTTTTGCTGCAATTAAATTATTTTCTATATCAAAGGCTAAACCATAAAGCATTGCCATGGATCCATTTGGAAATGGAGTGACATTACTTATAGAGATACTATTGGTAGAAGTAGACTCTGAAATATTTGGAAAGCAACTAACACATCCAATTTTGTACAAGGAAGCATCCTCATCGACATTCCAAGATATTTGGACAGTTGCAGTATTATTTGAATAATCTAAAACAGAAGTTTGGATATTTTCCAAGGGTTCAGCATTAGCTATTCCTACGCTAATTACAAACAATGGAAATAAGAAAACCATTTTTCTCATCAGATCATAGGATTTTTTATTTTCTTTTAACATTTACTATGTAATTTTGGGGTATTTTAGGCGTGGATTTAAATCAAATAAATTAATTTCATGCCCTCAAAGAATTAGAATAATTGATCCATATAGATCCAAATTAATGACTTGTTTTCTGTCACAAAATTTTAGAGTCAGGATATAGGGGCTTTAAAATTTCAAGTATTTTATCAATGAATTGTCGGACTAGGAATAAAATATTTGTAAAGTATCTTTTTGGATTTTCATAGTGGGCCGAATCCCAATAAACTGTAGGATGATCATCATTTGTGAGTTTTACCCTCAAAAAATTCCTAGGTTTATCAGTTCCATTTTTTCCAGCATTTTTTAATAGAGAATCATAAGATTCCAAATTGGATTGGTTTCGAATTTCCCATAATCTGCTGCTTGCACGGTTCCAGAAATGTTGATATTTTATTTGGTCTCTATTTTCATATTCTGCATGAAACCCAATTACATCATAACCATATCTGTTTATTCCTTCATTGAATTCGTTATCAGTAATTATTTTTTCTTCATGGATAGGATCTTGAAAATATTTTTGAAATTCTTCAATTATTTCCTTTGCCGCAACAGTATTCTTTTTTTCTAGTGCACGAACTATGTCTTCAGGATTAATTTGATTTGGTGCCAATTTTAATTCAAGTTTTTTATTAATTTCTGCAAAAACCAAATCCAAAGCTCCATTAGCATAAAATAAAAATCCATCAATTGCAATTTCAGACGACATTTTGTCTTTGGGAAAAATATCTAATGGAACCGCAACGGGGATTTTACCCAAATTTATTTCCGCGTAAAATATTCTAAACTGGATAGAATCAATAAGCAGATTTCTTTCCTTACTTGTGTTCAAACCTGATTCCATTGGTGAATTTTTATAAAAACTAGATTAAAATCAGTTTTGTTAATATTTTTCTGCTTTTAGAGCTTGAAGTATTCATGACAATTACCCAACACTGAAAAAGGTATTTTGAAACTATAATGATTATAGACATTCTTAATGTCAAAAATTTGTTTCTTTAAATAACAAAATAATAATAAAAAAGTAGTGGGGCTTAGAGATATCGGTTTAAAGGAGGAATATAGGTCAGATAGAGAAGACATACTTTCAGAATTTTTCTATCCTTGTCTTAGTCAGTGTATAGAGTATGATAGATGTGTAGATTTTTTGTCGGTGCAAAGTTTAGCCACCATTGCAATGGCTTTCGATAATTTCTCTTCAAGAAGGGCAAAATTACGGATGATTACCGGTCATAGATTTAAGACCGTTGAACTTCCTATTTTGACCAAGCTTTTTTCTGAAAAATATACCAAAAGATTCGATGGAAAATTTATCAAAGACTCAAAAATTCAAAAAATTCAAGATATTGTAAATAGTGGTCAAATTGAGATTAAGGTGGCAATTCCCCTATCCGAACAAATTACAAATTCCTTTTCTGAGAGAATTGGTTTGTTTTTAGATGATCAGGATCAGATGGTCGCGTTTACTGGAACATCAAAAGAGTCTTTTGCATCAGAAACACGCGATTTTGAGTCAGTAGATGTTTTTACATCTTGGAATGATAAATCAAGAGTAGAAAGAAAAAGAAAAGATTTTGAAGAATTGTGGGATAACAAAACAAAGTATGTGGAAGTTTATGATTTTCTTTGGGCGGAAGAAAATAACTTGTTAAAATTTTCATATGATTGGGTGTTTGATGTTTAAATCTCAAAGGTTTTTTCTAATTTGGATTTATTTTCATAAAAATTAATTCTATTAATTTTGTAATAGATTACCTCTCCTCTCCTTTCGATGACTGCAATTATTGGTTCTTTCCCCATTTTAGTTATTTGTTCAATTTTTTTCTGGAGGTTCCCCATTTTTTCTTGCTGTCCTTCGTTAAGACCAAAGATTAAAAATTTTGCTCCTTTTTCTCCAAATTGTCCTCTTTCATAAACTCGAAAGTCAGAACCAAATCCAAAGCCCTCCTTTACAACATATCCCCTGTTTCTCAAATCTCTATATATCAGAAATTTTGTTAGGGCTTCCGGATCTTGTCGTTGATAAATATTCATTAGACCATTAAAGTCAATTTTGTTTTTCCCTTTTTTTAGAATTAATTTAGCAGAATAAAGTAAATACAAAGATTCAAAAAATTTTAAAATAAATTTATTGTTTTCAAAATCTCCATATCCCTTTAATTCAAGATCGTGAATCATTTCTTTATTTGAAATTTGAGTATGATCCGAAACCAAATTGCCTTCAACAATAAGAGTATCCTCCATATTGAAGATAAAATTAGAAGGTTTCCATATTTATGTTGATAAATGACTCGTCTTTCGAAGTTTTGGCTTGAGAAATAGTCTTTTTTAAATTTTTTAGGTGGATTTAAGCAATCATAATCTCATTGCTGTAAGATTCTTGTACTGATATTCCTCCATTTCCAGGATCTATCTTTTGTTTAGGATTTAATGAGGTATCATGATGGCAAGATTTGTTACAAATGGGACAGAATTTTCGATCAAGCGCTATACATTGGCAGATATGGTTTTTCAAATAAGATTGGGCAGCAGCATTCCACTCTCCGGTTCCATTGCAATAAACACAAACATATGAGGAAGATTTTCCTACACCTTTACAAAAATCGCAAATATCATCCTTCAACTTATCGCCCTCACTATTGACCCCAATAAAGTCCATATATTTTAACAGATAAAAGAATTTTTTAAAATCCATAATGTTTGTAATTTGTGGGCTAATGGTTGTCTAACCGTTAAAATATGGGCCTTTTTGCTTTAGGATATCATGCATGGAGCTAATTATAGGGATGGAACTGGGCAGCCGTTCACCAGAAAAAAATACATCAAAGGAAAACCTCAAATAAAAATTGCAAAATTTCAGGGTGGAAAAAAAGGAAATTATGATTATTGTGTTCAGTTACTACTAAATGAAAAGGTTCAGATAAGACACATGGCAATTGAAGCATGTAGATTATCTGCAAATAAAACGTTAGAAAAAACTACTGGTGAAACAGGATATTTTTCTAGGTTAAGAATTTATCCACACAATCTTCTTAGAGAAAATAAAATGATTGCAGCTGCCGGGGCAGATAGACTTCAGGAAGGCATGAGAAGAGCATGGGGGAAAGCTGTTAGTCTTGCTGCCAGAGTTCGACAAGGCCAATGCATCATGGAATTATATGTAAATGGACCTCATCTAGAGGCTGCCAAAAAGGCCTTGAAAGGTGCATGTGTAAAATTACCAGGAACTCCAACAATTAAAATAATTGAGTATGGGAAATTATCTCCATAGATTTTCAAATTTAGATATCTTACTTTTTACCAGTTCGACAAACTCATCAAATTCCTCACATGTAGGTTCACGATTTAAAATCCGTTTAGACTGATAGTAAAAGGAATTGTAAAGTCTACCTACAATAATTCCAAACACAAAGGAATTTGAATCCTCAATTTTCGATAAAGATAGAAGGAGTTTTTTTATTTCATTTTTGTTGTCGATAGTTTCTTGAATTTTTTCATCAATTTTATTTTTTAAATTTTTGTCCATTGTTTGTATTGTATGAAATAGTTAAAAACAGTTTAATAGCCAAATTCATTTCTCATGATTGTTGCAGTTATAGTACAGTCTGGTTAGTACTCGTGCTTGCCAAGTACGTGACCCGGGTTCAAATCCCGGTAACTGCACCCTCAACTATCAATTGGTTTTATACCTCTTTCTATTATTTCAAGGGCTTCCTTGGCTTTTTCGGGTTTAGGTAATTGAATCATAAATACATTTTCTCTTCCATAAGATGATTTGGGAGAGGATAATGCAAGCATTGATGTTTTAGCTAATGATCGAAAAAATGAAATATCTTTATTTGCATTAACTAAAATTTTTTCTTCAATTCCACCTTGAGAAAACATTAGAGAAATTTCAACAAAAACATGACCTAACCCATCCTGTAAAATATTAAGATCAGTATTTATCGAAAGTGGTTTTCCAGCTACTTTAGTTAAGATTTCATCGTATTTTTTTTCTTTAAAAATAATACAAGGAACTTGTTTTCCATCAAAATCAAAAAAAGTTATTCCCTCATGAACCTGGTGAAGTAATTTTTTAAATTCTTCAGACATTTTTTTCTTTCAATGAAGGAACTATCTTGTCACCTGTTTTTACAAGGAACGGAGAGATAAATGCAGTTATTATCGAGATTACTCCAATTAGAGGGAATAAAAAGGAGCTTACTGCTCCAATATCAACTCCAGTTTTAACAATTACGATAGAAAATTCTCCTCTCGGAGCCGCCAAGGCAAAAGCGGAACGAAGAGATTTTCCACGATTCTGTCGGAATAAGAAATTACCAAGCATGTTTCCGCCAAACTTCATTCCAGTTGCAACTGCAATTAAAGCAAGGGCAATGTAGATATAATTTTGAAGTTGGGAAACATCCATCAAAGCACCCACTGAGATAAAGAATATTGCCACAAACATGTCTTTTATTGGACTAGATAGAATTTTTGCAACTTCAGCTGATTTTGATTCTGCAACTAGGACCCCTGCCAAAAATGCTCCAATGGCAACAGACAACCCCACGATATTGGCTAAAAGTGCATAACCAAAGCAAACTCCAAGAACACTCAAAAGTAAAATTTCACGATGTTCTGATGCAGCTACCCTATCAATTAATCGTGGAATTATTCTAGTTCCTACAGTAAATGTTCCAACAATTAAGCCAGTTGCAACTAGAACTACAACCAAAACAGATTCTATTGATACAGAACCCACTAAAGCAATCGATTGCAAGGATGAAATTAAAATGACTGCAATAACGTCCTCTACAATCAGTATTCCTAAAACAAGAATAGAGGATTCTCGTTTAATACGTCCCATCTCTTCAAATATTTTTACAATGACTGCAGTACTAGAAATCGAAAGAGCGGCAGCAATGAATAGTGAATCCATAAAATTTAATCCAAGTGCGGTTGCGGAATAAAAAACAATCCCCATCGTAGAAATTAATCCAATACTTCCAACGCCGATCGCTACTCTACCTATACTCTTGATTTTTGCATATGGAAACTCTATTCCAATTACAAAAAGAAGTAAAATCACACCAATTTCTGCAAACAAGTTTAGGGCTGAAATATCAGATAAAATTCCCACTCCATCGATTAAATCTCCTGATGGGCCACCCTCAGGAAGAATCCAGGCCCAAAGGGGAGATAAAGGACCAATCAACATCCCAGCAAAAAGATAACCAATAATCAGAGGTTGTTTAATTTTAAAAAAGGCAAGTGTTACAATTGCTCCAATTATCATGATAAAGGCTAAATCTGTTACAAATGTTGTATGTGGAAGTTCTGGAGTGATCTGTTCGAGGACATTTGACACAGTTTGATTCAAAGATTGATGAAGCCCATCGTTTTGAATTTGTAAAGGAAAATTTTGCACGATTTAATTCAACATTTTAATTTAAAAACAGTTGTGCTTTTGAAAAAAATTTTGTTTTCGAGCCCAAATTATTTTAAAATTTGGAAATATATTTAGAAATAAAGTTTTTTGATAATATATTATATTTTTAAAGTCTTTATTCCAAGCAGTTTTTGTTTAATCGCAGAGTGATGAGTAGGTCAGCTGAAAAGGATGTAGAGAAACGACCTGGGGTATCTGACTGCAAGATTGGTAATGGTAGAATTACCTGTGTATTAATAGTACGGTACCATACCGTACCGTATGATTCAATGTGAATTTTGTCCTCAGGGATTTATTGAAACAGCAAACGGTCTAGCCGAGAAGACATTTCATGAGTTACTGCATGAGCCAAACGTTGTCAATAAGTAACTCATTACATTTTTTATTTTAGACCCAACTTTTTTATCATAATATTTTTATTTCAAAATACATGGCTGCTAAACCATCAAAAAAAACTAATCCAACCAAAGGGAAAATAAAAACTTCCAGCAAATCACCTATCATAAAAAGGCAGCCAACCCCTACCGCTATTTTGAAAAAAGTTGCCTCAGTCACCGATTCCACAAAAGCCCTACAAAAAGAGATTAAGGCAATGTCTAAGATTTTCAGTGATAATCAAAAAGTCTTAGTTTCTATGAAAGGAATGATTGACACATTGACTTCCACTTTGGAAAACATACAAAAACATTCTAACCGTATAAGCATGATTGAAGACGATACTCAAAAACTATATGCAGGGCTAAATCAAGTAAGAACACAGTCAAACCTAGTTTCAAAAATTAATGATCAAACATCAAAACTTCAAGAAGAAATAAACAAAATAAATAGCATTCAAAAGTCATCTCCCAAACCAGAGATATTATCTCAAAAAATTGAAGATAGTATTAACTCTACGAGAAATAACTCTCAAATGATAATCAAGATTGCGCAACGAATTGATGAGGTAAGAGAAAATTTACGAAGTATTTCGGGAAAAACAGATTCTGTTTTAAACGTTGGAAAAGAAATTGAGATATTAAAAAATAATATTCAATCTATTTCCGGAAAGACTGACAGTATGGAGTTTACCTCCCAAACTATTTCAGATCTAAAGGAGGAGTTGGGAAGAGTTGTTGAGAGGACAGGAAATTTTTCCAATTTGAATTCCGAATTGGATTCTATTAAATCAACTATTGATTCCATTTCAGGAAAAGCAACTAAAATAGATTCACTTGGTGGTGTGATAGACGGGCTTAAACAACAATTTACCAACGTAGCAGCTAAAACCCAGATGATTTCTGATTTTAGTGGAAAAATCGATAAAATCGAGACTGAGTTAAATGCTTTATCACAAAGAGCAGATTCTTCAGCATTTGTGGGAGAAGGATTAAAATCAGTTCAGGAGGATTTTGTTAATTTTAAAAATAATGTATTTGATAAAACAAATACCATTGAACAGAAAATATCATCAATCAGCGATATGCTGAAAACACAAGATGCGTTATCTGCAGAATTTCATAAAAAATCGGATAAAGTCTTTCAGGAATTGCAGGCTGTCAAAAATGTAACAAACAAAGTATCAACGGATACTTCAAAGGAGGTGATTGCATTATTGAAACTTTCAGAATATCAATCAAACATTAGAATGCAAGCAGAATCAAAATATGGGGAAGCAAAGGACCTTGAAAACATGGCAACTCAAACTGCCAACATTGTTAATTTATTTGATAGGCTTTCAATAGAAGCAAGTGAGAAGATTCCATTACCCTACGAAGTAAGGCAGTGGGCAGTGGCAAAGATTCTAGATTGCGCCGATAAATGGGAAATTAGATTTAGCGATGTATTTGCTATTTTGTCTAATGCTATAGGAAGAGACCTGCTAAAAGAATCAATTAGGATCAACCAGATAAGGGACATTTATGGTATTCGAGCAGTAGACGAAATTAGAAAGGAATTGAATATTCCTTAAATTCCAGGAGTTTCGTCATATTTAGCCAATTGGTCTTTCTTTCGTTTAAGGGCTGCGAAGATTCCAATTATCACGGCAATCCACAATGTACTGAAAACAATATTTGATACGCTTACGTATGAGTATGGTGTTGCATCCATAATATTTATTTTCAATATTTTAGCTCGCTCGTTAATATCCAACATTCCAGTATGAAATGCGGAACTGTCTCTGGGAACTGCAGAAATTTTTTCTAGTGTTGCCATCATAGAATCTACATCTTTTTCAATTCTAAGAAAGTTTGTAGATTCAGTTGGAAAAATCCAAACAGGGTTTTTGCCAATAATTTCCCCCTTGTCGTTGGTAGTTTCCGCCATATCTTCCATTACTATTACTAAATCTTGTTTTACCGCAGCTAAGTGAGTTTGAATGGCCACCGGGTCGGAGGATCCGACAATTCCGTCAAAATGACCCCGCATTCTGTCGAGTGGATATATATCTTCATTATAGCCATAGATGGCCATTACCCCTCCAAAAACAATTATCCCTATAATCCCAATCATGGATAGGGTGTAAATTTTATTTGCCATTTTTTCTTCCTTTGTAAGATTTCTCTTTGTGGTGGATTTATTTCTTTTAAATTTACTATGCGAGAGACTCATGAAGGCTATAAAGAAAAATCCAATGGTTTGAAGGGCAATAATAGGTGCAAAAAAGGGATTGTTTGAATAGATTGAGATTAAAATTCCCATCAGCCCATAGACGCCAAAAAAGATCTCAAGCAGAGTTGTTTTTGTAAAGGGTAAATTGTATGCTTTGTCTCGCCAATCATCTTGTTTGTTAATAATGCCGTATTTTGGAGTTCTCAAAAATTCGTTCTTTTTTCCAAGTACAGCATCAAAAACTGCTACCGTATTGTTTACTGACATTCCAGCATTGTAAATTATTAATGAAGGTAAAATTTTTGCTTTTGATTTCCAAGATTTGTGATACATCTTTTGCATAATTAGAAGATATGCCCCTGGACCCATTGCCAGATAAGTTGCTATAGTTAAAGCTGGAATAAGACTAACAACATAAAGGTTAATGTCACCAGCTAACAAAATTGGTAATGCAAGAAATTGAATAAGCATTAATGGATAAACAATATGACGAGTTAATTGGATAAAGGCCTGAATTTTAGCTTCAATTGCAATTTTTCTTTTGATTGCAATTCCACCAAGAAGTTTTATAGCACATTGAATTGAACCCTTGGCCCATCGAAATTGTTGTCGCTTGGCTCCATTCATTTGGACGGGAAGTTCTGCATCAACTACAATATCAGGTAAAAAAACGCATTTCCATCCTTTCATTTGTGCCCTATAACTTAAATCCAAATCCTCTACTAGAGTTGCAGTATGCCAACCACCAGCATCATCGATACAATCCCGCCTCCAAATTCCAGCTGTGCCATTAAAGTTCATAAACAAATGAGAGTTACTTTTTGCAGTTTGTTCTATTAGAAAATGAAAGTCCAAACTCAAAGCTTGGGCTTTGGTAATTGTAGAATAGTTTTCATTTACGTGTCCCCACCTACACTGTACTAACCCAATGTTAGGTTTGGAAAAGTGTGGGATCGCCCGTTTAAGAAACCATTCAGGGGGAATAAAGTCAGCATCAAAAATTGCCACGTATTCTGTATCAGTTATTTGCATCGCATATTTGAGAGCACCTGCTTTGTATCCTTTCCTTGTACCTCTTCGGATATGTTCAATTTGAAATCCTTGTTTTTTGTATCCTTTTACTAAATCCGCTAAAAGATCAACGGTATCATCATCAGAATCATCTAAAACCATTATTTTCATTTTTTCTTTAGGATAATCTAGTCCACAGACCGAATCAACTAGACGCTTTGCAACATATTTTTCATTATAAATCGGAAGTTGGATTGTAACAGAAGGAGTTCCTAAATAAGTGGTTGTAAAAATTTCCTTCCGTCTAGCTGAGAGGAAAGTCAAATAATAAAAGTTGACTGTGTAAGCAGTAATTATGATAGCTGAAATTATAAACAAATCAAAGACAAATGCGGTGAAAGGATTGATGGCCATTCGCTAGTTTTTCAGACTGCTTCTAGGCTATTTATAGTTGCAAATTTTTTTGTTTATTTTTGTTCAAAAATTTTGATTGCTGAAGGTGGACATACCCCCTCACAAGCAAGACAAAAAATACAATCAGGTTCCTTTGACATTAAGGGTTTCTTTTCAGATGCTACATTTCCAGGTGTATCAAACCATTCGTAAACACCAACTGGACAGGCCTCGATACAACCGCCATCTGCAATACAAATATCGTAATCCACAGATACAAATTCCCCCCAAACTCCTAATTGTTTATTATCACTACCACGTCTTCCCCAAGTTTTGATAGTGTATCCTGACGCGTTGAAAGGAGTGGTAGCTTTCATTTTTGATTTAAATTCAACATCAATTGGACCCGACTTTGGACCATCAAGAACGGGAACATCAGGTCCTCCATCATCGGCAACAGACTCTTCTACAGGTTTTGGTTTTGGTTTTGCATCAAGAACTATTTTGGCCAAAGGAGTCATCTCTTCTAATTTTTGTATAGCATTGAGTTCGGTAATCTTTTCACTTTTGATTAGATGATCAATCATTTTATCTGCTAAGATGGTATTTCGTAAAATAGTGTCAATAATCATTTTTGCAAAATGATCTGCTTTTTTTCTATAATCTTTAACCCATTGAGGATCTCCAAATTTCTCAATTGGAAATATTTGGTATATAATATCAACCACTTCGCCTGTAACAACTTCAACAGTTACAGACAATTCGACTTCCTCATATCCTTTGGCATCAGGATCTTTCATGTTTTGTTCCTTCCATCGGTATGTAGCAAATAGCCTATCAGCATATGCATCCATTTCAAAAGCCTTTTTCATACCATCATGGACCGATTTGATTTCATCAGGATCTTCTAGGTTTATTGGTAATCTGTATAACCCTAATTTGAAACCATGAAGAGGATATACACCGCGTTTTGCAGTAGGAGCTTCCATTGACCAAACCCTATCTTTAAGAAGTAATGACATTTGGTTTCAGTACATGGGTTTTATTTAAAAAGGTTATCTAGTCATCTGGACAGGTAAGTTCCCGTAGTTTAGTGTATTTTTTTTCCATAGCCTCAGCATATTGTAAGACTCTATTTAGATCAAATTGGTTTTTCGAGAAATACCAACGAATAGGAACCCAATGTCCTATTCCATCCATATCATGAATCATTCCTTTATCTGAAATTACATTTAGTGTTTCATCTATGGATTTTTCCTTTACTGTTAGACCTCTTTTGGTTTTATCTTCCATTATTAGATCGGATCCTCCATCTCTGATAAAATAAAAGGATCCCTTTTTTAAAATGGGAAGGTCTTGATACAAATTATTTTTCCACAGGGTTTCCTATCATGTTACCCCATTCTGTCCATGAACCATCATAGTTTCGAACTTTGGAATAACCAAGCAGGTATTTTAAAACAAACCAGCTGTGAGAGGATCTCTCTCCAATTCTACAGTAACAAATTACATCTTTATCAGGCGTTACTCCCTTTGATTCATAATTCTGTTTAAGTTCATCTACAGATTTGAAAGTTCCATCAGCATCATTTACAGCTGTTGCCCAAGGGATATTATTTGCTCCAGGAATGTGTCCGCCTCGTTGTGCATGTTCCATTGGATATTCTGGTGGTGCAGTAATTGCTCCCGTAAATTCTGCGGGAGAACGTACATCAACCATTACTGTATCTTCTTTACCCAAAGCGCGGCTAACGTCAAACAAATAAGCTCGTAGTCCCTCATCAGGAGGTTGGGCTATGTATTTGGTTGGTTGAATTTGTGGTTCTTCGGTAGTATATTCTCTATTTTCTAATTCCCATTTTTTTCTGCCACCATTCATAATTTTGAGATTTTCATGTCCATAGATTTTAAAGACCCAAAAAACAAATGCTGCAAACCAATTGTTAAAATCCCCATAAAGGACTACTTCTGTATCAGAAGTTATTCCATTTTTAGACATTAATTGTTCAAATTGTTTTTTACTAATAATATCGCGGGTTACAGGGTCGTTAATATCTCGCTTCCACCAAATGAGACTAGAATTTTTAATGTGTCCTTTTTGATAACCGTTAACAGGGTCATAATCAACCTCGACAAATTTTCTTTTTTCGTTGGGAGGGTTTTGCGACATCCACTCTGTATCTACAAGGACCTCTGGATGTGCGTAATTCATAATATTTCATTAATTGGTTTATGTACTTAATTGTTTTTCTAAAAGACCTGAAAATATCATTTTTAAGTAAATAAAAATCAGAAGAACTACTTGAAACTCAATAAAGTTGCAATCGTAAGCAAGGTTGGTTCAAAGGAATCTGAAAAAGCTGCCAATGATGTTGCCAAAAAATTTTTGGCAAGAAAATCGCAGGTTTTCACTATTGCTCCAATTATTGTAGAAGGCGCAAAAACCATTCAATCTCTACAAGAATTAAAAAAAGAGAAATTAGATTTGGTAGTGACACTTGGAGGAGATGGAACAACACTTAGAGTTTTTCGACATTTAGAAAATGACACACCTATTCTTACAATAAATGTGGGCGGAAATAGAGGTATTCTTTCAGAGATTACGATTGATGAGATCGACGAATCCATTAATCAGATTTTAAAAGGAAAATTCTTTTTAGATAAGAGAATAAGAGTTGTTGCTTCCTGTGGAGGAAAGGAATTTCCACCAGCACTTAACGAAATTTATATCAATAGAACAAATCTCACCAAAACCGCAGAAATTGAAATTAAATTTCAAAACGATACAGTTAAGCAGAAAATGGATGGTGTAATTATTGCAACTCCAAGTGGCTCAACAGGTCATTCCTTTTCATTAGGAGGACCAATCCTACATGAGAGTCTTGACGTTTTGATAATTACTCCTGTTGCTCCAGTATATAGATTAGAATCAATTGTTGTGCCAGATGAGAAAATTGAAATAATATCTTCTCATGATTGTAACATTGTTATGGATGCACAGGTCGTAAAATCGGCGGGATTTGAGGAGCCAATAATAATTAAAAAATACAAAAAACCCGCAGTCTTTGTTAGATTAAAGAAACGAGGTCTAAGACAGATGAGTAAACTTGGATTTTAGAATTTTAGATGCAAGTGCATTTTATGCAGGAATTCCTTTTGGGAGTGCCAATGATTGCTATACAACATCGCTTGTTTATGATGAAATAAAACATATCAAGAAAAATCAAGAAGTTCTAGAGACACTATTAGAAACCAATCGGTTAAAAATACTGGATCCGGAAAAAGAATCTATGTTGTTAGCCATCAATACTTCTAAGAATACTGGAGATTATCAACAACTTTCAAAACAGGATTTATCAATTATTGCTTTATGTCTTGATCTCAAGGGTCAAATAATTACGGACGACTTCGCAATATCTAATGTTGCTAAAAATTTAGGGTTAGACATTTCACCGATTATGACAAGTGGTATCAGGGATGTGGGTAAATGGTTTCATTATTGTCCAGGTTGTGGTTCCAAACCAAAAAATGAAAAAAAATGTCCAAATTGCGGAACACCCCTCAAGAAAAAATTATTCAAGAGTCAAACCTCCCCCAACAGGACTCAATAAAAGATCTATTTTGCTAAACCAACCCCAATTGATCAATAATCCTAATTCAATTATTGGGATCATGAATCGTGTAATGTTTTTTGGTTTGATTTTTTTAGAAATTTACTCTCAGACTCTAACATTTTTTTAATTTTTTTTGAACGGGCCTCTCCCAATCCTTCCACTTTAGAGAGTTCTGCAGTAGTTGCATTAAGAACTCTTAGGGGAGATCCAAATTTTTCCAACATCCTTATTGCAAATTTTTCTCCTATTCCTGGAAGACTGCAAAGAGAAGAAAGTTGTTGTTTTTCTAAATCATTAGATTTTCTAATTTTTTTTAAAAATGGTCCTTTGGGCGATTCCTTTCTGGAGCACATCGAGACAAGTAATTTTGCAGAATGCATAGCACTAGGAGTTGGAATTATTGGAATTTTAAAATCTATCACTACTGTAGATAGGGCACCATAAAATACCAGTGGATTTTCAGCTATTTCTTCAATTTCATCAACATTTCCTTCCATCAAAACTACAGGAAAATCAAAATTTTCCTTTAGCCTGGTACATTGGTCAAACAACCTGCCATCAAAAATAGATGATAATAAATCTCTAATGCTTTTTCGTTCTACAATGGTTTCAGGAGCTACAATATAATCCCCAACCGGTAGTGTCTTTATTTCAACATTTAGACCAATTGATTTGAGAAGATCTGGTATTCCACTTTTTCTTTCACGTTCATCTGCAATTATTCGTAAATTTTCTAAGTTCACCAATTCTATTTCCGATAATTTGTTAATATCTTATTTGCAATTAATCTTAGTTTCTAATTTCTAGGATTGTCAGATGATGTTCCTTGGGACATTTTTGCTCCCCCTGACGAACCTCCACTTTTCATCATTTCGGTAATTTTTGCTTCTTGCTCCTTCAAGGTCTCTTTTAGTCGTGATTCCTGTTTTTCAAGGACAGTAGAACGAGTTTTAGATAGTTCCTTTTTTTCTTCAAGTTCTTCTAAGAGTTCTTTTTTTGTAGATTTTATCAAAATAGAACCTGCGTGTTTATACACAATATCTTCATCTGATGCCTTTATTAACTCATCAATAGATTTTTCAGTCTCTATACGCTCCATTTCAACCTGTTGTTTTTGTTGCATTATAGATTGTAGATTTTGTTGAGATTGTTGTAATTTCATTAATTGCTCTTGGAGCCAGGGAGGCATTTGTCCAGATGACATGTTAGTAGGAGTATAGAATTTCATTATATCTTTACCGGAAGACGCTAGATTATTTGGAATAATATTGAACTAATCTTTGTTCAAGCAAATCCACATATTCATCGGGATTTTTAATAAATTCCATTCGAGTATTTTTTTCACTAGAAACAAGGATTACTAATTGCTCCACATTAATCCCGGTAAGCTCTTTGAACATAACGCCATATGAGGTGGCTTGAATAAAATGGTCTGTTAGCCATTCTTCTTTTTGATTACTTCGTTTCGTTTTATAATCAATTATAGATAATTTACCGTCATAATTTGCAATACAATCAGATGTTCCAGCTAACTTCATTTTGTTGCTATACAGACGTAATTCAATACCGCGAATATCGTTAATTTTATTTATAAATGGTAAAAGATTGCTAAAATGAGCTTTAGATAAAAGTAAAGATGATTCCAAAAGATCTTCGCCGTTCAGATACTTTTCTATCAATTTATGGGTTTCAGAACCAATAATCGCTGCTTGCTGCGTAATGTATTCGGAGGCTATTTCTTGTTCTCGCCATTTTTGCAAACTTTGTTGTTTTTCTTTACTTTGAGTCTGTTGTAAAAGTGTTGTAATTGAGGGATAAATCAAGCCGCTTGGTGTTTGGTAATAGTGCGCTTCATCTTTTTCAATAAGTTCCGATTGTGTAAAATTTACAGGGATGTGATTAAATTTAATCAATGTTTACCATTAATTTTTTATTATTGTATTTTAAAAAAATTTTTAATTCTCTATTAATAATTAACAATCACTAACAGACTCTATCGTATCATTACTGGCCTGGATTAATCGCAAGCTCGAATTTAAATTAGCTCGTAGATGAGGAATATGGTCAGATTCAATCGATATTATCAATTTTTTTTCAAATTTCATTTTAGTATTTGTAGGATTTTCGGGATAAAATTTATTATCAGTATTTATTGAGTCAAAAATCGCTCTAGTTTTTTCCTTAGCATCTACAATTATCTTTGCACTAAAGTTTGACATCATATGCCGTTCCAGCAATTTTAAAATTACATTTTTTACAAGACCAAATACCGACGGCATCTCTACCAAATTTTTTGGATCCACAACCAGGACAAATCCTTGTTTCCTTTAGTTGGTGGTGGATTTTCGTATATTGCTTTCTTAGTTTTATGCCATATCTAGCTCCAAGTCCTTTTAGAGATTTTTTCTTGGCCATTTTATTAACTGCTTTTTGCAGCTTGTTTTAAAGTTTCTCTAATCTGTGCACCAGCTTTAATGGAAAGGTCTCCACATTTGATGATTTCATCAAAGGTAAATCCATCAGATCCACCTTTTTGCATCGCAATTATGTTCCCATCTGAATCAGTGGTAATGGTAATTCTAGAATCCATTGCATCCCATTCATCGGAGTTTGGATCAACAACAATGTGTTTACCTATTTTTGCCATTGTGATTGATACTGGAATTGTGGTTGTCGGTAGGTCAGCCTCTTCTCCTTCTACAAGCGTTGGCAGATCTTCCTTCATCTCCCATTTTGGCATTTTTGAATTGAGAATTGCCGCAGTGGCAGCATAAGAACAAGCATCAAAGAGATTGCCATCATAATCTACAACAACAATATCAGCAAAAACTCCCACTACAGATTTATTTTCCTCTATTACTAATTGAGAAACATCAACCATATGACTTTCTCTAATTCCCCTATCCACAACTCTTGCCAACTCTATTACGTCGGGACCAGGTGGGCCAGTTTCAACGCTTGGGTGAGATAACGGTAAGAGTTCAGCAGTGCAAATAAAAATTCCTTTATCACCCATATCTGGGAAAGGTCTGTCAGGTTGGATTTTTACTCCACAGATGGCTTCAGTATCCCCAAGTCTTACCCTTGCAGAACCGTTTGCTTTGGGAATTGCGTTGACTTCGACAAAAAGTTTTCTTGATTCATTTAACGCCCTACCATCAATTCTCTTTCCCTGTTCTAAGAGTTCTAAAATTTGTGATCTTTTTAGATCATCAATTACTGATTGAGTCATTTATTGGTCATTTCCATTTTGAAAATATTTGTCAGTTAACGCCTTTTTTTGGAGATCGTAAACGATTTTGCAGCCATGAATTCCAGTTTCAACACATTTCTTGAATTCATCAGGGTTAAGAATTCCATCTAATTGTAAAAGAGTTATTTTTTCAAGATTTGGCATATATCCAATTGGCATATCTGCCTGGCCTGCTTGGTCTTCCTCGTTGTTAACATCAAGAATTATAGTATCAGCAGCTTTGCCTGCAGCACAAGCGGCAACCATATCCCTCATTGGGATTCCTGCATCTGCTAAAGCAACTGATGCAGCTGCCAAGGCAGCACAACGGGTTCCTCCGTCAGCCTGAAGAACTTCGATAAAAACGTCAACTGCAGTCCTTGGAAATTTGTCTAAAATTACTGCAGGCAGTAACGCTTCTTTGATTACTTTAGAAATTTCAATTTCTCTTCTAGAGGGTGCAGGGTTTTTCCTTTCACCTACAGAAAAGGGCTCCATATGATATCTAACACGTAAAATTCCTGTATCTGTTCTAGACATATGTTTTGGATGAACATCTCTTGGACCAAAAACTCCGACGAGAATTTTGTTATCTCCAAATTCGATGTATGCAGAGCCATCAGCATTTTTTAGGCCACCGGCCTTAATCATTATTCGTCTTGGTTCATCGATTTTTCTACCATCGCAACGAATCCCATTTTCATCTAATAATACTAAAGTACTTTCTCTTCCACCCATTATGATTCACTTTTTAATTCCAACATTTCTTTCACTTGATCAGTAAGATTTGCGACATGCGCCTGCTCATTGACCATTTGTATGGCTTTTTTAGCCTTTAATAATCCCTCGGGATTTTCACAAGATACTACTACCCACCCATTTTGTCCAATTGTAATTACAGCATTGGTTGCAACTTCAATGCTCTGAATCATGCTACCTCTTTTTCCTATTAAACGGGGAACTTTACTTGGAGAAATTTTTATCAAATCTCCAGACTCTATTTTTCCAAGATCTCTATCAGATATAGTAATTAATGGATCACGAGTTCTATCAAAATTCGCAATTCGTGCCGCAACTAAATCTCCGGCTTTTAATTTGGAAGACAATTCATCTGCATGGGCTGAAAAATCACGACCAAAAACATCTGAAGCCGGCAAGAATCCCACATAACAGGAATTGATATCGAGTTCCCAAGATAAGGAAGTGTGAGAAATTACTTTACCTATAACAAGATCATTAATTTTTGGCAGGTATTTTCCAGTAAGCGAAATAACTTTGGCAGAATCATCATAAATTTCAGAAACTCCAATAGTAGTAGAAATTATTTTATTTCCCTCAAGTATTGCATTTTGTTCTGGTCTGTATGGGCCTGTGGTGATTACATCTCCAGGTATCACGTATTTTCGTCTATTATCCATTACTGAATTACCTCAACTGAAGCAGAACCCTTCGTTATAGAACCTAACCTATCTATCACGTTTGGCCTTGCTGCAGCGGGTATTTCAAGTATTGCTTTTAAGGAACCATTATTTTGCCATTGTTCATTTTTCAGAGACCCGACAGATTTTAAAACTGCATAAGACTGAGATGCAAATTGCGCAGGAATGATTATTTCAAGGGACAAGTTTTCAGATTTTAAAGGAATCACAGAACGTAATTTTTCTACAATATCTTTTACTTGTTCATCAATATTTTTTTGAGGCTCTACAGAAACTCTTGCATCCTTCATTGCCTGTTCTATTCGTAGTGGTGGATGGGGTAAATGGGTTCTAGGATCAACATATGTTTTTGCAATAAATTCTACTAATTGTCTTTTTTTCTCTTCTATCATTTTTTTTCTTTGTTCTGTTGTAAGATTTAAATCACCTTTTTGTAGAATTTTTTGAGCGATTTCTAATGTGTCTTCTGTGTGAAAGGCGTGCAGTAATTTCTGAGCGGAAGGTTTTGTGCCTTTACTAGAATCGGTGTAAATATCATCTGAAACTAAAACTGACGAAATATCTTTTTTCTTCCCCATTTTGTATTCTAATGCAGGGTCTGGTTTTACCAAAATCTCAAATTTTTCTCCTTCAAAGGAATACCTTACTACTGTAACATCTGCCATTTATGAAAGGAGGTATGAGAATTGGGTATTTATCTATGCATGAAACTAGCTAGATTTTTATTTGGATTTTAAAGATTTTCAAATAAGATTTGTCTTCTTTAGAGGTTATATCAAAAGATAAGAGTAAAATTTCAATAAAGCTAAAAGGCATACCTCTTCAATATTCAAACGCCCTTAGACGACTTTGTCTAAATGGTGTTCCTATTTTTGCGATAGATACGGTGGATATAATAGAAAATTCCTCAGTTTTACCCGATGAAGGATTGGCACATAGATTAGGTTTGGTGCCAATAAAAACAGATTTGGCCAGATTTAATGAGCCCTCAAAATGTGATTGTCAAAGTGAAGTCGGATGTTCAAATTGTAAAGTAATGCTTGTTTTAGATTCTGGGGACTCTGAAGTGACTAAAACCATCTTAACCGATGAGTTAACATCGGAAGATGAATCTATCAAGCCAATTTCAGATAAAATCCCTATTGTTCAATTAGCCCCAGGCCAAAGAGTAAAAGTTGAATGTTATGCAAGGCTTGGCCGCGGACGAGAACATGCAAAATGGAATTCTTCAAACATTGCAACATTAATCGAAACAGAAAAGGAAGATGAAAGAATTCTTACTGTCGAATCCACTGGCGCTTTGACTCCTGAGGAAATAATTCTAGCTGGAGTTTCTGAACTTGGAACCGGACTAGAGGATTTCAAAAATATGATTGACCAATTAAAAGAAGAGTAATTCAAGCATACACATTATATTTGGGTTTTAAACCGAATTATTCACATGACAAATCAGGTAATAATACAGATGGTAAAAGAACTGAAGAAGGCATCAACAAAAAATAAGGCTCCAATTTGGGCTAAAATGGCTGAATATGCCTTAAAGCCATCCATTGCCAGAAGAGATATCAACCTGTACAAAATTAGTCAACTTACAAAAGATAACGACGTTGTGGTGTTTCCTGGCAAAGTCTTAGGAACTGGAAATGTATCGCATAAAATTACACTTTGCTCATTTTCTATTTCAGATTCTGCAGCCAATAAAATAATTGAAAGTGGAGGAAAATTAATGTCATTTTCGGATTTAATAGAGAAAAATCCTACAGGAAAAGGAGTGGTTTTACTTGGCTAGTAAGGAAGATTCTATTTCAATTAGTACCCCAATAGTGGTAGATGCAACTAATCACATTGCAGGAAGATTATCTTCTAAGGTAGCAAAATTACTCCTTAAAGGAAACAGGGTATCAATTGTCAATTGTGACAAGATAATGATTAGCGGGAATAGAAGTAATATTATCGGTGAATATAAAGAATTTTTAGAAATTAACAGTATTAACCACTGGAAGCATGGACCAAAACATCCAAGAAGACCAGATACAATAATGAAAAGAATGATCCGTGGGATGCTACCTAGAGAAAAACCGTCAGGAATATTAGCTCACAAAAGATTGCGTACATTTATTGGCAGTCCAAAAGAAGTAAAATCATTAAAAAAAATTCAATTTGAAAAAGCAATGATAAAAAAAGAATCATCAAATTATACAACCATGGCTGACTTAGGAAGAACTATTGGGTGGACTGAATGACTGTACCTAAAACAGAAATTTATTTTGCCACAAGAAAAACTGCTAGTGCTCATGTTTACATCACCAAAGGCAAAGGAAAGGTAAGAATCAATAATGTTCCAGTTGAAATGATACCTCAAGAAACAGCTCGGGAAGTTATTCTAGCACCTCTTGAAATTAGTGGAGATTTAAGAGATAAAATTGACATTTCTGTGAGAGTGAAAGGCGGTGGAGTAATGGGCCAAGCAAGTGCGATTTCTGTTGGCATTTCAAGAGCATTAACAGGATGGACCAAATCCAAAAAAGAACCAAAGGATCATCCATTGCCTAAATCAGCCAGAGAAGATCTCCGCCAGAGAATCACAGATTATGACAAATATTTGATTAGCGGTGATGCAAGAAGAAAGGAACCAAAGAAATTTGGGGGTCCTGGTGCTAGAAGAAGAAAGCAGAAATCTTATCGTTAGACCGTGAAGGCAGTAATTTTAGCAGGTGGAAAGGGAACTAGAGGAAAACCCTATACAGAATATTTCCCTAAAGCAATGACCCCAATTAATGAAAAACCCCTGATTGATTACATTGTTAGATATCTAAACTCATTTAGTTTTATTGATGAAATAATTATCATTTCTAATTTTAAGGGAATTGGAGGACAAATTAAAAATTACTTTCAAAATCCAAAATTAAATAAAAAAATCTCCTTTGTTCAAGATTCTCAAAGTGGAACAGCTGGAGATCTTTTACCTCTAGAAAAAAAAATAAGGGATAATTCAGGATTTATTTTATGGTTTGTGGATAATTTGTGCGCATTAGATCTTAAAAAAATGCACGAGTATTATACAGAGAAAAAAAGTGCTGCCTGTATTGCAACTAGGAAAACAAGAAAAGAAGAAACGGGATTTGCAATTGTAGAAAAAGGGAAAATAAAACAATTCATAGAAAAACCTATCATAGATCTACCAATGTCAGAATGTTTAGGAATTTACATTTTAGGAAAGCAAGTCATTAATAGGATAAAATCAAAAAATAAACAAAAAGAGATTAATTTATCATATGACATTCTCCAAGAATTATCGGTGGAGGGAAAAATTAGTGCATATGATATCGGAGATCTGCAATGGATAGATGTGGAATCTCCTATGACTTTAGCAAGAAATCAAAAAGAAGTAAAAAAAATTATAAAACAGATGGGATTTTAGATTTTTTTTCAAATTCCAAAATTTTATCCTCAAATTGCAAGGTTTGAGAAATTTCATCTAATCCCTCTAACAGAATTTTTTTTTTGTGGGAGTTTATATCAAAAGAAAATTGTTCGTTGTCTGTTTGTAAAATCTGATTCTCAAGGTCAACTTCAATTTCCCCTAATTCATTTTGTAATTTTTTAACGATTTTTTCTTCTAATTTTATAGGTAAAATTCCATTTTTGAAACAATTACTATAAAAAATATCTGCAAAAGAGGGGGCAATAATTACCAAAAATCCATAATCTCTCAAAGCCCATACTGCATGTTCCCTGCTAGAACCGCACCCAAAATTATCACCAGTTACAAGAATCTTAGAGTTTTGATATTTTTTATCATTTAGAATAAAATTTTTTTTTGGGTTTTCATTTTCATCAAATCTCCAATTAAAGAAAAGGTATTTTCCAAAACCAGACTTTTGAATTAGTTTTAGAAATTGTTTTGGGACAATTTGATCTGTATCCACATTTACTCGATCTAATGGTGTAGCAATTGTTTTGATTTTTGCAAATTTATCCATTCTAACTCAAATCCAAATTTCTAACATCAACAAAATGTCCGTTAATAGCCGCAGCAGCGGCCATAACTGGACTAACTAAATGGGTTCTTCCCCCAACACCTTGTCTTCCTTCAAAATTCCTATTTGACGTGCTTGCACATCTCTCACCTGGTGATAAAACATCAGGATTCATCCCTAAACACATGCTACATCCAGCTTCTCTCCATTCAAAATTTGCATTAATGAAAATTTTATCGATTCCCATTTCTTCTGCTTGTTTTTTTACCATCTGCGAACCGGGAACTATCATTGCTCTAACTTTGTCAGAAACCGTTTGACCTTTGATAACTTTTGAGGCTTCAATTAGATCATCTAGTCTTGCATTGGTACACGATCCAATAAACACCCTATCGATTTTAATTTCAGTGATAGGAGTACCTGGTTTTAGATTCATATACTCCAGTGCTTTTTCAGCTGCGTGTTTTTGGTTTAGATCACCTTTGGAATAATCTTCAGGAGTAGGGATAGATGCAGTAACATCACAAGTCATCCCGGGATTTGTTCCCCAGCTTACCTGAGGCGCAATATTGTCAATGTTAAGAGTATAGGTTTTGCTAAATTTTGCATCAGAATCGGATTTGAGATTTTCTCTCCAATAGCCTATCAATGATTCATAATTTTTCGGAGTGTATTTTCGATTTCTAAGATAATCGAATGTTTTTTCATCTGGGACAACAAGCCCTGCCCTAGCACCAGCTTCAATAGACATATTACAAATAGTCATTCTTTCTTCCATTGAAAGATCTGAAATACCCTCACCAGTATATTCAATAATTGTTCCTGTTCCTCCTGCGGTTCCAATATTTTTGATAATCGACAAAATGATATCTTTTGCAGTTACTGCATGAATGTTTTTTCTTTTTCCTTCAACTTTAATTTTAAAAGGTTTAGGTTTTTCTAACCAAAGTGTTTGTGATGCCAAAACGTGTTCCACCTCACTTGTACCAATTCCCAATGCTAAAGAACCAAATGCACCATGAGTTGAAGTATGGCTATCACCACAAACAATTGTAGATCCCGGTAAAGTTATCCCTAACTGGGGCCCAATCACATGAACAATTCCTTGGTTAGGACTATTAATGCCAAAAAGTTGAATTCCAAAATCTTTGCAATTTTGTTCTAAAGTCTGAATTTGAATTTTTGATGTTTGGTCCAAAATTGGTAAACTTCTATCGTTGGTGGGGACGTTATGATCCATGGTAGCAATAGTTAGGTCGGGTCTTCTAACAGATCTGTTATTCACTCGTAGTCCCTCAAAGGCTTGAGGAGAAGTTACTTCATGGACAAGGTGTCTGTCAACATATATCAGAGAAGGGCCATCTTCCTTCTCCACTACAACATGGGAATCCCATATTTTTTCAAAAAGTGTTTTTCCCATTTTGGACCCTAATCTGGTTTGTATTTAAAAAGACCACCTGCTTCAATAATTTTTCCTATTATTTCTGAAAATGGCTTCATCTTGTATGTTTGATTTTTTGTAATATTTTTAATTTCATTAGTGTTTATATCGATATTAATTTCATCTCCTTCAGAGATATTTTGATAGGCATTTTCATCGATTTCTATTGGTAACAAAAATGCACCATCTACAGCATTTCTATAAAAAATTCTTGCAAATGAAAGAGCAAGAACCGCCTTTATTCCTGAATAAGCTAGTGCTATAGGGGCATGTTCCCGAGAGGAGCCACAACCAAAATTTTTTCCAGATAAAATAAAATCTCCTTCTTTTACCTTTGAATGAAAATTAGGGTCCAACCCTTCCATTGCATGAGTAGCTAATTCTGCATAATCATGGATTTTGAGATATTGCCCAGGAATAATTACATCCGTATCAATGTTGTCTCTTTGATATTTTATCACGTGTCCTCTCAATTCAAATCCCTCGGATCTGTCAGTTTACCCGTGACTGCAGATGCAGCAGCTACAAGGGGAGATGAAAGATAAGTTTGAGAGTCCACATGACCCATTCTTCCAGGGAAATTCCTATTTGTAGTACTAATACAAATTTCGTCTTTAGCCAACACTCCCATATGAGCTCCACAACACGCCCCACAAGTTGGAGGTCCAACTGTCACTCCTGCATCTAAGAATATTTTCAATAGTCCATTTTCCAGAGCTCTTTTGTAAATAGAGATTGAAGCTGGTAAAATTTCAGTTCTGATTTTTACTTTTCTTCCCTTTAGAATTTTTGCAACAGCTTCTAAATCCTCATATTTTGCTCCAGTACAAGAACCAATGTAAGATTTATCCAAATCAATATTTGGAGCTTCCCTTACTACTACAATGTTTTCTGGAGAAAACGGTTTAGCAATTATTGGTTCTATTTCGGAACCTTCGTATTCATATACTTTGGAGTATTCCGCATCCGAATCCCCAATAATGGGGACAATATTAGTTGCTCCTCGCTGTGTAAGATAATCAACCACTTTTTTATCAGCTTCCACAATCCCATTCTTTGCTCCAGCCTCTGTTGTCATGTTACATAAAGTAAGTCTACTTTCTACAGACATTTCATCTATTCCACTTCCACCAAATTGCATGGTTCTATAAGCACCCCCATCAGTTCCTATATCACCGATGATTTTCAAGATAAGGTCTTTGGCCATAACATGATCCGGTAATTTACCGTTAAGCTTAAAGTACAATGTTTCAGGAACTTTGAACCATATTTTTCCATTCAATAGAACATAAGCAATATCGGTATGGCCTAATCCACAGGCAAAGGATCCCAAGGCGCCAGTGGTGTTGGTATGGGAGTCACCACCGACATATACCTCCCCAGGCAATACCATAGCTTCCTCATGAGATAAGGTGTGACAAATCCCATATTGTCCCATTCCATATTTGAAGTGTTTTTTAATACCATAATTTTTAGTAAAATTTTGTAATTTCACGATGTTTTCTGCG